>JBIIPF010000268.1:0-2767 GCA_044342755.1 Limnohabitans sp.
CAGGAAAAGTTGACAGAGCGACAAACATTGATCGACATGTTGACCCATGAATTGAAAAATCCATTGGGGACCATCCGCTTTGTCTTGGCTTCTCTTAAACATCAAACCCGCATTGATTCAGATTCCTTGGCGCGTGTGACCCGGATGGACCGATCGGTTGAAAGAATGAATGAATTGATTGAGCACGTGGCCCACTCCAACAAAATTGACCGGTTTGAGTTGAGTGAAGACAAGGAATGGGTTGATGCTGAGGAATTGATCGATGAATTCACTTCAGATTACCAGTTGGATGGACGCTTCTCTTTGATGGTGGAAGAAGGCGCTAAGTTTCACACCTACCGCAACATGCTTTCGGTGGTGATAGAAAACTTGGTCAACAATGCCTACAAATACGATGACCGCCGAGTCCCCATCTCCATCAAAGTGCACACTACTGAGAACGCAACTGTTTTTGAAATTGCAAACAGCATCGACTCGACCATTCGGCCCGATGAAAACAAGTTATTTGAACGTTATTACCGCCATGACAACGTGCAATCTTTGCCCGGCATGGGCATTGGTTTGAGTTTGGTGGAAACGGCAGCTGAAAAAATTGGTGCCAAAGTCAGTTGTGAGGTTGAAAGTCAAAGAGTCGCGTTCACGGTTGAGGTGCCCAGATGAATCAAAACAGTCCCCACAAAAAACTTGACGAACGGCCACAACTGGTGGTTGCCGTGGTAGAGGACGACCGCATGCTGCGCCAAGAGATTGAAACCCATTTGCAAGCCAATCATTTCACCGTGCACGGCGTGTCCAGTGGGTCGGCTTTGGATGACCTGGTCACCCCGGAGCCCATTGATATTTTCATCATTGACTTGAATTTACCCGGTGAAGGCGGCTTGAGTATTTGCAAGCGCTTGCGACAAACCTTGCCTAATGCAGGCATTGTGATCATGACAGCCCGAGTTGCTTTGCACGATCGCTTGGCAGGTTACAGCCACGGAGGTGCAGATTTTTATTTGACCAAGCCCATCTCGCCCGATGAATTGGTGATGGTGTTGATGAGCTTGGGGCGGCGCGTCAAAAAAATAAGCACTGTTGGCGAATGGAATCTGAGTTTGCGAGATCGTATTTTGCTCGGCCCAGACCCTTGGCAAAAAATCCGACTGACCAGCCGAGAAAAAACCTTGTTGGTAGCCCTTAGTCATGCGAAGGACAACACGCTGGAATCGGGTGCCCTTTGTGATTTATTTTCTGCCGAAGATTCAGACGATGGGATGAGCAAACACGCGCTCGAAGAATTGATTGCCCGTTTGCGTAAGAAATTCAAAACCGCGCAAGGCGCAGAGGCTGAACCTGCTATCAAATCAGTCTGGGGCGTGGGCTACCAACTTTGTGTGGCCATCAATCTGGTTTACTAGGAGTTGGACTTTAAGGCACCTTGCGCCAGCAAAGCCTTGGTGTCTTTGTGCCCACCCAGCAAAACACCGTTGTGAAAAACCATGGGGAAAGTGGGCCAACCCGTCCACATCTTCAAGGCATTGCGACGTCGCCATTGGCTGAAGTAACTGCCAAACTCCAAATAGGTGTGGGCTATGCCTGCCTCGGTCAGAGCTTTTCGCACCTTGGTCACTTCTGGGTTTTGCGCCATGCCCACCACCACACAGTCGTGGCTGGCGATGGCTGCTTGCACCTTTTGAACGATGTCTTGGTGATGCTGGGCAACTTGATCACGAACAGCAGGGTGGATTTGGTGTTCTTCGAGAATTTGTCGTGGCATGTCTTTTGCAATGTATCTGGAAACACAAAGCTCCAATGGAAAACCAGATCTTGCCACAATCACCGCAATGCAAAACATGTGTCTTTTTGATGCCTTCAGAGTCATCAAAAACGGGTTTGCGTTGTGGTTTTGATTACTTCAAGTCGTCAGTGTTGGCGCGTAAATTCAAGTTGATGACCCATTACCCTGAGGTCAAAGAATTGATGGCTTGTGAGAAGTGGTCACCAAACTAGTGCATCGTGCTGAGATGCACCATGAAAGTGCCTGACACCATCTGCCACTATCATGGGACTTCATCATGAGCGCTCTAGACATTGCCCTTGTTTATTTGCTATTTGCCGTCGCCGGTGTTGTTGCTTGTCGGCTGTTGCATTTGCCTGCTTTGTTGGGCTACTTGATCGCGGGCGTCTTTTTAAGTCAAGGCGGCGCTTTGGTTCATGAGAATGAATCTGTTGTGGCTTCTTTGGCTGAAATGGGTGTGGTGCTGCTGATGTTTGTCATCGGCCTGGAGTTCAACCTGCCCAAGCTCTTGCGCCTGAAAAAAATGGTGTTTGGTTTTGGCATGGCCCAGGTGTTGGTCATGGTGTTGGGAACCTTGCTGGGCCATTTGCTGCTTTTCAAACTGCTGACTTTTTGGCAACTGCCTTGGGACCTGACTTGGCAAGGCGCGGTGGTGTTGGGTGCTGCCATGGCCATGTCGAGCACGGCCATCGTGGTCAAGCTCATGGCCGAACGCTCTGAAATAGATTCTCAACATGGCAGGCGCGTCATCGGTGCTTTGTTGTTCCAAGACTTGGCGGTTGTGCCATTGCTGGTGTTGATTCCCGCTTTAGGTCGAATGAACGAAGGCAATATCTGGAGCGAGTTGGGTTGGGCCTTGGCCAAAGCTTGCCTGTTGGTCGGCTTGTTGTTGTGGGGTGGCCAGCGCATCATGCGGTGGTGGCTCGAGATTGTGGATCGACGCAACAGCGACGAACTGTTCATGCTCAACATCCTGCTCATGACACT
>JBIIPF010000036.1:0-10965 GCA_044342755.1 Limnohabitans sp.
GGGGCTTTTGCCTCCACCGCCATCGTCACCATTGGCTATGAATGAGCCCTGCGCCCATCCCCTGCATTTGCCAGGCTCATGACGCCCGATCGGCAGGTCCGGGTGTGATGACTTGCAATTGGTTGTCGCGCGCAAAGCCCATCACGAAATCCCAAGCCATCACATGAGCTGTTTGCATGTCGGTGTGGACCACCACGCATTTGGTGCCTTGCCAATCATTGGGCACGCACCAGGGCGAGTAACTGAGATGGTCGCCGGGCAAGGCTGCCCCCGGTCGGATGCTGCTCATCACACCCGCCAGGCGCTCGGCCCAATCGCTGGGGCGGAAGGTTTGACCGGAAGTGGTCAATCCAAGAATGATGATGTCGTGCGCTTTGAGATCGGCCATGGATGAGAAGGTAAGACTGTGCAGATTCTAGGGTTGCCGTATTTCAAAGCCCTGACAATCTTTTGCCGCCTAAAATCCCCTTCCCGGCTCCAGCCTGCATGGCTGCTGAGCCGATTTCATTTTTGAGCCCATCTCCAAGGAGCCTCCATGTCCAGCGCCCACGACGCCACCGCCCACTTGATGAACACCTATGGCCGCTTGCCCATGTCGGTGTCGCATGGCCGAGGTGTGCATGTGTTTGACACGGCTGGCAAAAGCTACCTGGACGCTTTGGCCGGTATCGCGGTCAACACCTTGGGACACGCCCACCCCAAGCTCACCCCGGCGCTACAAGACCAAGTGGGCCGCATGATGCACAGCTGCAACTACTATCACATCCCCTTGCAGCAGCAACTGGCCGACAAGCTGGTTGAGCTGTCTGGGATGAGCAAGGTGTTCTTTTGCAACTCCGGCCTGGAAGCCAACGAAGCGGCTTTGAAAATGGCCCGCAAATTCGGCCACGACAAAGGCATTGAACGCCCCGAAATCGTGGTTTACGAACGCGCCTTTCATGGCCGCAGCATCGCTACCCTCAGCGCCACCGGCAACGAAAAAATCCAAAAAGGCTTTGGCCCCTTGGTGGAAGGCTTCATCCGGGTGCCGCTGAACGACATCGCCGCCTTGAAACAAGCCACCCAAGGCAACCCGAACGTGGTGGCCGTGTTCTTCGAGACCATCCAAGGCGAAGGCGGCATCAACCCGATGCGAGCCGACTACCTGCGCGAGGTACGTGCCCTGTGCGACGCGCAAGACTGGCTGCTGATGATTGACGAAGTGCAATGCGGCATCGGCCGCACCGGGAAATGGTTTGCCCACCAATGGGCGGGCATCCTGCCGGATGTGATGCCCTTGGCCAAGGGCTTGGGTTCGGGCGTGCCCATCGGCGCGGTGGTGGCCGGCCCCAAAGCCGCCAACATCTTCCAACCCGGCAACCATGGCACCACCTTTGGCGGCAACCCGCTGGCCATGCGGGCTGGCGTGGAAACCATCCGCATCATGGAAGAAGACGGCTTGCTGGACAACGCCCAACGTGTGGGTCTGCATTTCAAAGCTGCGTTCGAACGCGAGTTCAAAGGCATGTCTGGCGTGAAAGACATTCGCGGCCAAGGTTTGATGATCGGCATCGAACTCGACCGCCCTTGCGGCCCTCTCATGGGTCAAGCCCTGGAACACGGTTTGCTCATCAGCGTCACTGCTGAGAGCGTCATCCGTTTGCTGCCCGCCCTGATCATGACCGAGCAAGAGGCCGACCAGGTGGTGGCCTTGTTGGTGCCGCTGGTGAAACAATTTTTGAACACGCCCAAGGACTGACATGCGCCAGCCCCTCCAACACTACTTGCAATTCACCGACTTGTCGGCAGACGATTACGCCTACTTGTTCAACCGTGCGGCGCTCATCAAGGCTAAGTTCAAGGCCTACGAGAAACACCAGCCCTTGACCGACCGCACCTTGGCCATGATCTTTGAGAAGGCCTCCACACGCACCCGCATCAGCTTTGAAGCTGGCATGTACCAAATGGGTGGCGCCGTGGTTCATCTCACAACTGGTGACAGTCAGTTGGGTCGTGCCGAACCGATTGAAGACAGCGCCAAAGTCATCAGCCGCATGGTCGACTTGGTGATGATCCGCACCTTCGAGCAAACCAAGATTGAACGCTTCGCCGCCAACTCACGCGTGCCGGTCATCAACGGCCTGACCAACGAGTTTCACCCCTGCCAAATCTTGGCCGACTTGCTCACCTTCATCGAGCACCGTGGTGACGTTCAAAACCCCTTGCACTGCCTCCAGGGCAAGGTGGTGGCTTGGGTGGGCGACGGCAACAACATGGCCAACACCTGGCTGCAAGCCGCCGACTTACTCGGCTTCACTGTGCATGTCAGCACCCCCAGCGGCTACGAGGTGAACCAAGCGGTGGCGGGAGTGAAAAATGCTGCTTGCTACAAGGTGTTCCAAGACCCCTTGCAAGCCTGCCAAGGCGCAGATTTGGTCACCACCGATGTCTGGACCAGCATGGGCTTTGAAGCGGAAAACGAAGCGCGTCGCCAAGCCTTTGCGGCCTGGTGTGTGGATGAAGCCATGATGGCGGCCGCTCACCCCGATGCTTTGTTCATGCATTGCTTGCCAGCGCACCGCGGCGAAGAAGTGCAAGCCGAGGTGATTGACGGTCCGCAAAGCGTGGTGTGGGACGAAGCCGAGAACCGCTTGCACGTGCAAAAAGCCCTGATGGAGTTGCTGCTGCTGGGTCGACTCTGACTCAATATTTGTAAAGCCAAGGCTGGTCCATCAGGTTTTGGCCGCCCAAGCCCATGGCCAGGTTGCGTGCCCACGCCAGCGGCCCGCTGGCATGAAACACCCTGCCATTGCGACGCGCCCGTTGTTGCACCTTGGCGGCGCGTTGCCACCGGGCCATGGCGTAGGCTTGCAAGCGCTGTTCCACGGTTTGGCTTGGCTGCTGCCAATGCTGCGCCAAGCTGTCGGCGTCTTCAATGGCCATGCCTGCGCCTTGCGCCAAATACGGCAACATCGGGTGCGCGGCGTCCCCCAGCAAAGCGACTTTACCTTTGACCATTTCAGCCGCTTGCCGCAATGGCGGCTTGTCAAACAAGGCCCAGGCTTTGCGGCTGTGCCCGGCCATGCGCACCAGCTCTTGCAGCGAGGGACAACAGGCGTACATGGCGGCTTGCAAATCGAGGGTGGCTTCTTCGGCGCTGCGCACATGTTCCCAGCCCGGGGCAGCCGGGATGTCTTGGGCTTCCACCAACACCACCAGGTTCAGCAAGTCGCCGCCACGGATCGGGTAGTGCACCACGTGCAAACGCGGGCCCAGCCACAAGCCCATGCCGTCCCCGCGCCACACCGGCGGCAGTTGATCGCGTTGCAACACACTGCGGTAGGCCCAATGGCCGCTGGCCACCAAGGGCTGCGGTCCCCACACTTGATGACGCACCCGGCTGCTGATGCCATCGGCGCCAATCAAGGCCATGCCTTGCATGGGCCCTGAATTTTCAAAACCAATTTGCACACCCTCGTTCAAAGATTGCACGGTGTGCACACTGCTGTTCAAGAGCAGGCTGGATTTGTTTTGCGCTTGCACGGCTTCAAGCAAGCTTTGGTGCAAATCGGCGCGGTGGATGGTCAGGTAAGGCGCCCCATAGCGGTGAACGAAGTCATCCCCCATGACCATCTGCCCCAGGCTTCTGCCGTCCAAGGCGTTGCGCACCTCGAGGTGGCTGGGCACAAAGCCGCGTTGCGCCAACACGTCCTTCAAACCCCAGGCATGCAAACGCTTCATGGCGTTCGGGCCCAAGCCAATGCCTGCGCCCACCTCGGTGAAGGACTCTGCTTGTTCAATCAATTGGCTGGTGGTGCCCCCATGGCCCAGGGCCAGTGCGGCAGCCAAGCCGCCTATGCCGCCTCCGGCGATCAGTACATCTCTCATGCGGTCATGCTAGCAAACCAAGATGTCAGGCTCCATACAACTTGAAACACGCGTCCAACTGGGTGCGCCAAACTTGCTTTTGCGCTTCGGGCACGAAGCTGGCCTCGTAGCTGTTGCAGGCCAACTGGTAGGCGTGAGCAGCGGTCAGGGGCAGCGCGGCAAAAGTTTGCACAAAGTTGTCGTTCAAGTAGCCGCCAAAGTAGGCGGGGTCGTCGGAATTGAGCATGACGCACAGACCTTGGTCCAACATGGCCCCGAGGTTGTGGTCGGCCAGGTTGGAAAACACGCACAGCTTTTGGTTCGACAAAGGGCAGACCGTGAGCGGGATGCGTTCTTGCGCCAAGCGTTTCATGAGTGTGGGGTCATGAATGGCTTGCACGCCGTGGTCGATGCGCTCGGCCTTCAACACATCCAAAGCACCCCAGATGTAGGCAGGGGGGCCTTCTTCTCCGGCATGGGCCACCACGCGCAAACCCAGCGCGCGGGCTTGGGCAAACACACGCTCGAATTTTTCAGGCGGATGGCCCCGCTCGCTGGAATCTAAACCAACGCCGATGATTTTGTCCAGATAAGGCTTGGCCTCTTCCAAAGTTTGCAGGGCTTCTTCTTCTGAGAGATGCCGCAAAAAACACAGGATGAGTGAAGCGCTGATGCCCAACTTGGTTTGGGCATCGACACAAGCGCGGTGCAGGCCGTTGATGACGGTGTCCATGGGCACATGCCGCGCCGTGTGGGTTTGCGGGTCGAAAAACAACTCGGCATGCACCACGTTGTCGGCTTGGGCTTTCAGAAAGTAGGCCCAGGCCATGTCGTAGAAATCGGGCTCTGTCAGCAACACGCTGGCACCGGCGTAATAGATATCGAGGAAGCTTTGCAAATCAGTGAAGGCGTAGGCGGCACGCAGCACCTCGACACTGCTGTAGGGAAGCTGCACCTGGTTGCGCTGGGCCAACTGAAAAATCAGCTCAGGCTCGAGAGAGCCTTCAATGTGCATGTGCAATTCGGTTTTGGGCATGGCCCGCAGCAAGTCGGGCAAGCGCTCAGGGGATACAGCCGCGAAATTCATTCAACACACTCCAAACGTGATGCCCTGTTGTTGCAACAAGCGGCGGTAAGCGGCAGAACCCTTGTCCACCGCGACAAAGGATTCTGCCCCAGGCTGCAAGGGCAAGGTGCGGGGGCGCTGGGACTCCAGCACCGGCTTGTCTTGCAAGAAGATGGTGTTTTGAAAGTCCAGCACTTTTTCAGCGGGCAGCTCGAAGTCGGCCATCGCCATGCGAAACCACACCCGACTTTGCTCTGCTTGAATGGGTTGGATGAACAAGGCGATGGATTCTTCATAGCCGGGCTTCACGCCACTGGCAGCATCCGGCACTTTGGTCAGCACTGCGGCATAGGGGTGCGCTACTTCGTAGGTGTAGGCCACAACCGCGCCACCAGAGGCCAAGGCACTGGATTGCGGTTGCCAAGCTCGGGCGTTGATCAGCTTGAAACCGTGCTCGGTGGATTGGACCTGGTAGTCGGGAATCTGCGTGTGCTCGGCGTCGCCCAACCAGCCTTCGTGCACAAAGCTGAAGTGCGCCATGTCCAAAAAATTTTCAACAATGCGCGGTGCGCTGGTGTTCACCACATAAGGCCCGGCGTTGAGCTTGCGCAAAGCCGTTTGCGCTTCGGCATTGAAAGGTGGCAGGTCATGCCCCTTGGGTGACAAACACACCCAAATCAAGTCATACGCTTCGCGCACCGCGATGGGCCGGGCTTGTTGGGCCTGGCCCGGTTGAAAGTCGGGCATGGCGGGCACCCGGGTGCACTCGCCTTGGCCATTGAATGTCCAGCCGTGGTAGGGGCACTGTAGCTGGCCTTGGCAAACACGGCCCAATGAGAGTTGCGCCCCTCGGTGGGGGCATCGGTCGTGCAAGCCCTGGGCTTGGCCTTGGTCATCGCGCCACAGCACCACGGGCTGGTCCAGCAATTGAACCGACAGGGGTTGGTCGATCAGCGCATGGGCATCGGCCACCGGATGCCACAAAAGGTGTTCAATCGGCGTCATGTCGGCGGCCTTTGGGCAAATAGTGTTGGTGCTTGGGGACCCAAGCTTGGTAGGCCTCGATCCAGTTGCGGGCAACCCGTTGTTGCGCGTCGGCCAAGCTGATGTCGCCGTTGCAGACCATTTTGTAAACCACGAATTCGAGGTCGTTTTTTTGCTCGGCACCCCATTGGCCAGCGCGCGGTTGGGGCCAGAGGTTTTTCGGATCGCTGGGGTTGCCACCGATGCTCAGGGGGATCAGGTGGTCTTGTTCGTAGTTCTGCGGATTGCGGTCTGCGTAATTGAATTGGCGCAGCTGCTGACGCTTCATGCGGTTGGTGTATTTTTTGTCGGGACGCACCTTGGCGGTGTAGCCCTTCACGCAAACCGTGGATTGCAGGTTTTGCGGTGTCACGGCCGGGTCGATGGCACCCGGCGTGAACGCCGGGTTGGGCAACGCCGGGGCAACCACGCCCTGGACTGGCGCGCTGTTGGCCTGCTGCGCCAAGACGCTGCCGGTTGGGAGCAGTGCGGCTGCTAGCCACCAAAAAAAGGCTGCCCGAGGGCAGCCTTTTTGGTTCAAGCCAGGGCGCTTGACAACAAGCATTACTTGCTGCCGGGCACTTTGCCTTCAACGCCTTTGACGTAGAAGTTGACGCCGCTCAAGAATTTGTCGTCAGCGACTTCATCCTTTTTCAGCAGGGTCTTGCCGGTGTTGTCGACCAAGGGACCTTTCCAAATGGCATAGGTACCGGCTTTCAAGCCCGCTCTGATTTCATCCACTTTGGCTTTGGTGTCAGCAGGCACGTCTTCAGCGATAGAAACGATGTCGATCGCGCCTTCTTTCACGCCCCACCAAACGCCCGTGCCACCCACCCATTTGCCTTCCAAGGCTTCACGGGTGGTTTGGATGTAGTAAGGCGCCCAGTTGATGATGGCCGAACCCAAGTGGGCTTTGGGGCCGTAGGCGGTCATGTCCGAGTCCCAACCGAAAGCACGCTTGCCTTTTTCTTCGGCTGTTTTCAGCACGGCGGGTGAATCGGTGTTTTGGAACAGCACGTCAGCACCGCTGTTGATGAGTGAGGTGGCAGCTTCTGTTTCTTTGGGTGGGTTGAACCACTCGTTGACCCACACCACTTTGGTTTTCACCTTGGGGTTGACGGACTGAGCGCCCATGGTGAAAGAGTTGATGTTGCGAACCACTTCGGGGATGGGGATGGAAGCCACCACACCCAAGGTGTTGGACTTGGTCATCTTGCCTGCGATCACACCGGCCATGTACGCGCCTTCATAGGTGCGGCTGTCGTAGGTGCGCATGTTGGTTGATTGTTTGTAACCGGTGGCGTGCTCGAACTTCACATCTGGTGTGTCTGCAGCCACTTTGAGCATGGGTTCCATGTAGCCGAAGGTGGTGCCGAAAATCAGCTTGTTGCCTTGACCCACCATGTCGCGGAAGTTGCGCTCTGCATCAGCAGACTCGGACACGTTTTCGGTGTAAGAGGTTTTGATTTTGTCGCCAAATTCGGCTTCCAAGGCTTTGCGAGCGTTGTCATGGGCGAATGTCCAACCGCCGTCACCCACAGGACCGACATAGGCAAAAGCAATTTTCAGAGGTTCGGGTTTGGGCGCTTCAACAGCGGGTGCTGGCTCGGCTTTGGGTTCTTCCTTTTTACCGCAGCCTACAAGCAGTGCGGCAGAAACCAGGCCCAATGCAGCTGCACGGAACCAAGAACGTTTGTACAAATCTGTCATGAAAAGTCCTTTGTCAAAGTAAGGCGGGGGAGGTTGGAAAGCGGTGATTATGGCCCCAGACAAGGCTTTGCCCAGGCTGGGTGCGAAATTTTTCATCATGTACCGGGGTAAAACGGTTTGCCCAAAGAAGCAGGCATGTTGACCCGAATCCATTGTGGATTGCGGGATATCAGCGCCAGCACGATGATGGTGGCCAGGTAGGGCAGCATGCTCAAGAACTGGCTGGGCACCTCCACCCCACTGGCTTGGAAGTGGAACTGCAGCATGGTGACGCCACCGAACAAATACGCGCCCATCAACACCCGCATGGGTCGCCAAGTGGCGAAGGTGGTCAGGGCCAAGGCGATCCAGCCCTTGCCCGCAATCATTCCCTCCACCCACAGCGGGGTGTAGATGATGGAAATATAGGCGCCCGCCAAGCCGCACAAAGCGCCACCGGTGACCACCGCACCCAAGCGTATGCTGCGCACCGGGTAGCCCAAGGCATGGGCCGACTGCGGCGACTCGCCCACCGCCCGCAGCACCAAACCGGCGCGGCTGCGCTCTAAAAACCAAATCAGGGCGATGGTGAACACGATGACCAGATAGACCATCGGGTGTTGTTTGAACAATGCCGGACCCACCAAGGGCAGATCGACCAAACCAGGCACCTCAAAGCGCATGCGCTCGGGCAGTTTGGCCTGCACATAGCCGGTGCCCACAAACGCGGAGAAGCCCACACCAAACAGGCTGAGCGCCAAACCGGTGGCGTACTGGTTGGTGTTGAGGCCAATCACCAAAGCGCCAAAGATCAGGGCCAACAAGGCCCCAGCGCCCATGCCAGCGGCAAAGCCCAGCAGATCGCTGCCGGTGTGCACGACGGTGGCAAAGCCAGCGATGGCCGCGCACAGCATCATGCCCTCGGCACCGAGGTTGACGATGCCCGCTTTTTCGTTGATGAGCAGCCCCAAAGCCGCGATGGCCAAGACCGTGCCCGCACTCAGGGTGGCCGCAATCAACAATGCATAGGATTCCATCACGCCACCTCCACACGCTTGGGCGCCCAGCGCAAGCGGTAATTCATCAAAACATCACAGGCCAACAAGCTGAACAACAACAGCCCTTGGAACACCCCCGTGAGGGATTTGGGCAGGCCCAAACGGGACTGGGCCAGCTCGCCGCCGATGTAGAACATGCTCATCAAGATGGCCGAAAACACCATGCCCACCGGGTGCAAGCACCCCACAAAAGCGACGATGATGGCCGCAAAGCCATAGCCCACCGGCACATACGGGGTCAGCTGACCGATGGGTCCAGCCACTTCCAAGGCACCGGCCAAACCGGCCGCGCCGCCCGACACCAACAAGGCCAACCAGATGGCTCGGCTCGACGAGAAACCCGCGTAGCGGGCTGCATGCGGGGCCAAACCACCGATTTGCTGCGCCCAACCGGCCCGGGTACGGAACAAAAACACCCACAGCAACAGCGCTCCCAGCAAAGCCAAAAAGACGCCCATGTTGATCCGCGAGCCTTTGAACAAACGCGGAATGTGGGTGGCGGCCTCGAAGGTTTTGGTTTGCGGAAAGTTGTAGCCCAAGGGGTCTTTCCACGGGCCATAGACCAAGTAACCCAACACCATGATGGCCACGTAGACCAGCATCAGGCTGACCAAAATTTCATTGGCGTGGAAGCGGACGCGTAAAAACGCCGTGATGCCGGCCCAGACCATGCCGCCCAGCACGCCTGCCAACAAGACCGAAGGCACCATCACCCAGGGGCTGCTGGCTTTGTCTGCCATCAAGGCGATGCCGGTGGCAAACACCGCGCCCATCACATATTGGCCTTCGGCACCAATGTTCCACACATTGGAGCGGAAACAAAGCGCCAAGCCCAAAGCGATGATGAGCAAGGGGGTGGCTTTGACCACCAACTCGCCGAGGGCATAGGACGAACGTATCGGTTCCCAGAAAAACACCCTCAAGCCCTGCACCGGGTCTTTGCCCAGCGCCAAGAACAGCACCACACCGATGACCACGGTCAGCACCAAGGCCAGCAAGGGCGAGGCGATGCGCCAAAAGCCTGACGGCTGAGGCCGAGCTTCAAGTTTCAACATGTCAATTCACCATTCCTGCTGGTTGGTCCCACAAGCCGCTCATCCAACTGCCGATCAAGGCCACGTTAGCATCGGCCCGGTGGATGGACGGTGACAAGCGGCCTTGCGCGATGACGTGCATGCGGTCGGAGAGTTCGAACAACTCGTCGAGTTCTTCACTGACCACCAACACCGCACAACCGGCGTCACGCAGCGCCAGCAAAGCCCCGCGAATTTGCGCCGACGCACCCACGTCCACACCCCAAGTGGGTTGCGAGACGATCAGCAGTTTGGGGGCCGCGTCAATTTCGCGCCCGACAATGTACTTTTGCAAATTGCCTCCCGACAACGACTGCGCCAAGGCATGGGCACCCCCAGCCTTGACCTTGTAGCGGTTGATGATGGACTCGGCCTGGGTTTTCAGGGCGTTCATGTCGATCCAGCCCGCCCTGTTGATGGCGTCGGAACGCGTGAGCAACAGGTTGTGCGCCAAGCTCAGGCTGGGCACGGCACCACGACCCAAGCGCTCGTCGGGCACAAAGTGCAAGCCCAAGGCACGCCGCTGGGTTGGGCCTTGCGAACCCACCGCTTGACCGAGCAAGCGGATGGAGTCGGCCGGGGCGCGGGTGTCTTCTCCACTCAGGGCATACAGCAACTCGCGCTGGCCATTGCCCGACACCCCGGCAATGCCCACAATTTCACCTTGACGCACTTGCAAATCCATGGGTGAGAGGTTCATGCCAAACGGGTCTTGGCGGGCCAACTGCAGTTGGCGCACCTCCAGCACCACGGCACCAGGTTGGCTGGTTTGGTGGTCCAGCGCAGGCGGCTCGCTGCCAATCATCATTTGGCTCAAAGAGGCATTGGTTTCTTCGCTGGGAATGCACGCCCCACTGACGCGACCTGCCCGCAGCACGGTGCAATGGGTGCACAGCGCACGGATTTCATGCAGCTTGTGGCTGATGTACAAAATACTGCAACCCTCGGCCACCAACTGGCGCAGCACGGCAAACAGTTTGTCCACGGCTTGTGGTGTGAGCACTGAGGTGGGCTCGTCCAAAATTAGCAAACGCGGTTCACACAGCAAGGCGCGGATGATTTCCACGCGCTGCATTTCGCCCACGCTCAGGGTGTGCACGGGGCGC
This sequence comes from Limnohabitans sp., assembly GCA_044342755.1. Classification (GTDB taxonomy): domain Bacteria; phylum Pseudomonadota; class Gammaproteobacteria; order Burkholderiales; family Burkholderiaceae_C; genus Limnohabitans. The sequence goes on from JBIIPF010000036.1 coordinate 10,862, forward strand.
TCGGGCTCGATGTCCAGGCCATAAATGGCGGCTTTGTCTCGGATGCGTTGGGTCACCTCGGCCAAGGACAGGCTTTTGTCCAAACCCAACCAGACGTTTTGCGC
>JBIIPF010000269.1:0-2750 GCA_044342755.1 Limnohabitans sp.
TGGAAGTCATGCTCAGCCGCTGTGTGATGTTGAGTTCAGGTCACGCAATTTGTTTGAGATGGGGACGGAAGACTTGGCGTCCTTTGGCCATGCGGACAAGTGGTTGATCGACCCCCCGCGCGAGGGCGCATTTGCGTTGATCAAAGCCTTGGCCGCATTGAAAGCCGATCCATCGGCACAGTGGCAAGCACCTGTACGAATTGTTTACGTCAGTTGCAACCCTGCCACCCTGGCCCGCGATGCCGACTTGTTGGTGAACACAGCGGGATACGAATGCTCAGCTGCTGGCATGGTGAACATGTTCCCCCACACTGCGCATGTAGAAAGCATCGCTGTTTTCAATTTGAAAAAATAGAGGACCTTTCTTGGTCTTCAAAAACCAAAGGCCTCCGGGGCCTTCAATAAAAAAAGGCCTCGAAAGGCCTTTTTTTGAGATTACTCAGCACAGGGCTTATTCTCTTTCGCCGCCCATCAATCCAAGCAAGGCCAACATGCTTTGGAAAACGTTGAACAGGTCCATGTAAAGTGCAAGTGTGGCACTGATGTAGTTGGTTTCACCGCCATCAATGATTTGTTTGATGTCAAACAGCATGTAGGCACTGAAAATACCAATCGCCAGCATGGAGATGACCATCATTCCAACAGATGAGCCGACGAAGATATTGATGATGCTGCCCACCATCAAAACGATGGCGCCGACAAACAACCACTTCGCCATGCCACTCAGGTCGCGCTTGATCACTGTGGCCAAACTGGCCATGAGGAAAAACACACCGGCTGTACCTCCAAAAGCGGTCATCACCAACTCGCTGCCGTTTTTAAATCCAAGCACCATGGCAATCATGCGCGAAAGCATCAATCCCATGAAGAAAGTGAATGCCAATAAGACCGCAATCCCCTTGGAGGAGTGTTTGGTTTTTTCAATGGCGTAAATGAACCCGAAAGCGCCGGCCAAGAAAACAATCAGTCCCAAACCGCCGGAGAGGGCGTAATTCAAACCAGTGGTGATACCAACCCATGCACCCAAAACCGTGGGCAACAAGGTCAAGGCGAGCAACCAGTAGGTGTTTTTGAGCACCTTGTTGCGCTCGGAGGTGACCAAACCTGTATCGGCATAGTTGAAGTTCTGAATTTGTTCGCTCATGTGAATAACTCCTATAGAGGTAGATATGCGAACAATTCTAACTTTTTCAAGGGCTTGATGCCAAAAGGGTTATGCTTGGTTTTTCAACAATGCAATCAGACCACAAGCATGCAAACAAAATCCTTTCTTGAATTGGCCGACATCAAAACAATCGCTGCAGCAGCAGAGGCCGAAGCCATCAAGCATGCCTGGGCCGTGACCATTGCCATCGTTGATGATGGCGGACATCTGTTGTGGTTACAGCGGCTTGATGGTGCGGCACCGGTTTCGGCCCATATTGCACCTGCTAAAGCGCATACAGCGGCTTTGGGTCGGCGTGAAAGCAAAATCTACGAGGACGTCATCAATGCCGGCCGCTATTCATTTCTGAGTGCGCCAGACCTCAAGGGCCTTCTGGAGGGCGGTGTTCCCATCATCAAAGATGGCCAAGTGATAGGTGCCGTAGGTGTGAGTGGCGTCAAGTCCAATGAAGACGCGCAAATAGCCAAGGCGGGCATCGCTGCATTGGGTCTTTAAAGCACAGATCCGTTCAGTACGTCAATCTTTCAGGGCGGATTTCTTGCAAGATGGTGGTGGCTATTTCCTCAATACTTTTGGTCGTGGTCGACAGCCACCGAATGCCGTGTCTGCGCATCATTGCTTCACCGTCATGAACCTCTTGCTTGCAATTTTCCAAACTGGCGTATTTTGAATTTGGGCGTCGTTCATTTCTGATTTCGCTCAAGCGTTCAGGCAGGATCGTCAAGCCGAATATTTTGCTGAGATGAGATTTGAGCGCTGGCGGTAATTGTTGGCGTTCAAAGTCCTCAGGAATCAACGGATAGTTGGAGGCTTTGAGGCCGTATTGCATCGCCAAATACAAACTTGTGGGTGTTTTGCCGCTTCTGCTCACCCCCACCAAAATCACATCTGATTTGTCTAAATCCGAGTTTTTTTGGCCGTCGTCATGCGCCAAACTGAAGTTGATGGCTTCGATGCGGTCGTGGTAAGCCTGGCTTTTGCTGATGTCCGAAAAGCGGCCAATGCGGTGGTTGGATTTGATGCCAAATTCAAGTTCGAGCGGTTTGACAAAGGTACTGAACATGTCCATCAGCAGTGCGTTGCAGCCCTCTGCAAGCACCTGCAACACCTCGTCTTTGGCCAAGGTGGTGAACACAATCGGTTTCACTCCTTCCGTTGCGGCGGTGGCGTTGATTTGAGCGGCGGCTTGTTGGGCTTTTTCAACCGAGTCGATGAAGGGCAATCGAACATGCCGGGGTTGAACTTCAAACTGCGCCAAGATGGCGTTGCCAAAGGTTTCGGCGGTGATACCGGTGCCATCGGATACAAAAAAGACGGTGCGAGTTGGCATGGCGAGTCCAGTGGGAACAATTTTAAGGAGCCTAAAATAGGCTGATACCCAATTACAACATGCACCGCCTCGAACCGATGTCCATTCCAACAACAAGACAACATCAGCGTTTGCGCGTGTGCAAGGCAGGCCGTCCACCGAGCACCGCCTGCCTCGACCCCGTTTTAACTTTTGGAGTCTTGCCATGTCAGCGCTTTTCAATTCGACCGCCTTGGTCGTACCGTTTGAAAACTTAAGAATGTCCGACGTCGAGTC
>JBIIPF010000270.1:0-2746 GCA_044342755.1 Limnohabitans sp.
GTGTGCCACACCCAGTTCGGTGGCTTTTTCCACCAACCAATCCATGCGTTCGTTGGCCGGCATGCCTACAGCGATGTGGGTGGCGCACAGGGCTTCGCGTTCTTGCGGCTCGTGCGACAACACCTCGACGTCCACCGTGTGCTTGCCCATGTGCACCACACGGGCCGTGTGGCTGCCGCCCAAGCCGTTGAACAAACTCAGCTTGTCGCCGGGTTGCATGCGCAGCACCTGCACATGGCGGGCGGCGTCATCGGGCAGTTGCAGGCTGGCGCCGACGGGCAAGTCACAAGCCGCGTGGATGCGTGGGAGTCGATTGCTCACACGCGGCCAAACGCATAGCCGTTGACGGCGTGCGCGCCTTCAATCTGATCGAGCAAGCGCAGCAGGGGTGTCAATTCGCGGTAGCGGCTGGCGGTCGCCCGCACGTAGCCGATGAAGCGCGGCGTGTCGGCCAGGTATTTCGGCTTGCCGTCGCGCAAGGTCAGTCGCGCAAAAATACCAGCCACTTTCAAATGGCGTTGCAAGCCCATCCATTCCACGGCGCGGTAAAACGCGCCGAAATCGGTGTGCCAGTCTTGATGGTTCAGGAGCCCCAAAGCGCGGGCTTTTTCCCAATAGCGCACCGTGATGTCCAAGCAAAAGTCTTCGTCCCAGCTGGCAAAGGCGTCGCGCATCAAGCTGGCAATGTCATAGGTGATGGGGCCATGCACCGCGTCTTGAAAATCCAGCACGCCCAAACGTTGTTCGCTGGGGTTGTCTGACACCATCAGGTTGCGCGGCATGAAGTCGCGGTGCACAAACACCTGCGGTGAGGCCAGGTTGTGGGCCACCAAGCGATCGAACACGGTGTGCAAACTTTGTTGTTGGGCGTCACTCAGTGTGATTTGTTTGTGTTGCGCCACATACCAATCGGGAAAGAGCTGCAACTCGCGGCGTAACAAAGCCTCGTCATAGGGGGGCAACACGCCGGGTTTGGAGGCTTGTTGCCAGAGCACCAAGGCATCAACAGCTTGCAAAAACAAGGCTTGCCGTTGTGGCAGTTCAGCGTCGGCCAGCACCTGCATCATGGTGTGCGTACCCAAATCATCGAGCAGCATGAAGCCCTGCGGCTGGTCCCAGGCCAACACCTGCGGCGCAAGCAGGCCAGCATCGGTCATCAGCTTGGCAATCGCCACAAACGGGTGCGCGTTTTCTTTGTCGGGCGGCGCGTCCATCAGGATGAAGGTGCTTCGCGTGCCATCGAGGCGGAAGTAACGGCGGAAGCTGGCATCGGCCGAGGCCACCCGCACCGATGCCGGGTTCAAGCCGTGCGCGGGGGCGATGGCCAAGAGCCAATCGGTGAAGGCTTGGCCGCGTGGGGCGTCAGACCAGCCCAAGGCGGCAACCGCGGCTTGGGGCGACAGCGCAGAGGCCGGTGTGGGGTGGGAGGTGCTCATGGATAATCCAAATTCTACAAACAGCGCTTTCGCCAGCGATCCCGTTCCCCATGCGCATGCCCTCCCCCTTGTCGATGCTTGCTGGCTTGCTGCCATGGACTTGTCTTTGGGCGGCACAGGCTTTGGCGCAAACCGGGCCGCAGTTGCAAAGCACCGAGCAGCTGCAAAGTTTGGAGGACCCCCCAAGCACGGTGCCGGTGTTGCCCTTGAGCACGAAGGTGGCGCCCAAACTGCAACTCAAACTCAGCAGCGGCCTGACTGAAAACCTCACGCCAGCGGACAAAGAACAACTGCCGACCTATGTGCAAAGCGACCAGGTGCAAGGCCGTTCGGATTTGGCTGTGCAATTGCAAGGCAGTGTGGTGCTGCGACGAGGCGACACCTTGATTCGCGCCGACCGCCTGGACTATGACCAAGTCAATGACCGGGTGCAAGCCAGCGGCCAAGTGCACATGAACCGGGGCGGCACCCGTTACCAAGGCAGTTACCTGGACTTGGAGATAGACGCCATGAGCGGCTTTGTGATGAAGCCCCAGTTTCAAATACTGCGTGGCACAGGTCATGGTCGTGCTGAGCGAATGGACTTCATCGATGACAAGCGATCCGTTGCCAAAAAAGCCAGCTACACCACCTGCACCCGCCAACCCGGTCCGTCTTGGTTTCCCGCGTGGATGATGAACGCAGAACAAATCAGTTTTGACATCGACAAAAACGAAGGCGTTGCGAAAAACGCGGTGTTGCGCTTTTTAGGCGCACCGATTTTGGCCGCGCCCAGTGTCAGCTTTCCGCTGACCGAGGAGCGCAAATCGGGTTTTCTACCACCGGTGTTTGGGGTGGACAGCTTGGGCGGGGTGGAAATGAGCCTGCCCTACTACCTGAACCTGGCACCCAACCGCGACCTGACCATCACGGCCACACCCATGACCCAGCGTGGCGTGAAATTCAGCAACGAGTTCAGGTACATGGAGCGGCCCTTGCCCTTGCCACCGTTTCAAGGCACCTCGCGCCTGGAGTTGATGCCGATTGACGATTTGCGCGACCAAGCCCGCTGGGGTTTCAGCCACACCCATGTGGGTTGGGGCGACATGAGCCAACCGATTGGGTTTGGCTTCACGGTGAACAGGGTCAGCGATTACAACTACTGGCGGGACTTCGCTTCGACCACCGGCGACCCGCTGGCGCAACGCATCTTGCCCAACTCTGCCAACATGACCTGGGCGCGCGGCACATTCACCACCGGGGTGAGTGTGTTGCAGTGGCAAACCATGCAAGACCCCGATCCGGCCGCATCGATTGCCTCGCCGTTTGAC
>JBIIPF010000037.1:0-10863 GCA_044342755.1 Limnohabitans sp.
CGGCTGTTGAACTGATGTTCAAAGTCGAGGTCAAAGGCGTGTCGGTGGTCAACATCAAAGGCAAAACCAAGCGTTTTGGCCGCTCTGTGGGTCGCCGCGATCACGTGCGTAAGGCTTACGTGACGTTAAAAGACGGTCAAGAGCTCAACCTGTCTGGAGAGGTGGCTTAATCATGGCAGTCATCAAAATGAAACCAACCTCACCCGGTCAACGGGGTGTGGTCAAGGTCACGCGTGACCATTTGTTCAAAGGTCCTGGTTATGCACCACTGTTGGAACCGCAGTTCCAAAAAGCGGGTCGCAACAACAACGGTCACATCACCACCCGCCACAAGGGCGGTGGTCACAAGCATCACTACCGCGTGGTCGATTTCCGCCGCGTCAAAGATGGCATTCCTGCCAAAGTTGAACGCATCGAATACGACCCCAACCGCACCGCGCACATTGCCCTGGTTTGCTACGCCGATGGCGAGCGCACCTACATCATTGCGCCACGTGGTTTGGAAGTTGGTGCCACCATCCACAGCGGTGCAGAAGCGCCGATCCGTGCTGGCAACACCTTGCCCATTCGCAACATCCCCGTGGGTTCAACCATCCACTGCATCGAGTTGCGTCCTGGCAAAGGCGCTCAAATCGCCCGCTCGGCTGGCACCTCTGCCACCTTGTTGGCGCGTGAAGGCACCTACGCTCAAGTGCGCATGCGCTCGGGTGAGGTTCGCAAGATCCACATCGAATGCCGCGCCACCATTGGTGAAGTCGCCAACGAAGAGCACAGTTTGCGTCAATTGGGCAAGGCCGGTGTCAAGCGCTGGATGGGTATTCGCCCAACCGTGCGTGGTGTCGCCATGAACCCCATCGACCACCCTCACGGTGGTGGTGAAGGTCGTACAGGTGAAGGCCGTGCGCCGGTTGACCCATGGGGCAACCTGACCAAGGGCTACCGCACCCGCAACAACAAGCGCACGCAAGTCATGATCGTCTCGCGTCGCAAGAAATAAGGGTTAACACATGACACGCTCACTCAAAAAAGGCCCGTTTGTGGACCACCACTTGTTGGCCAAGACGGAAAAAGCCGTTGCCACCAAGGACAAAAAGCCCATCAAAACGTGGTCACGCCGCTCGATGGTGTTGCCCGATTTCATCGGCTTGACCATCGCAGTTCACAACGGCAAGCAACATGTGCCGGTCTACATCACCGACCAAATGGTGGGTCACAAGTTGGGCGAATTCGCTCTGACGCGGACCTTCAAAGGCCATCCGGCGGACAAAAAAGTCCAGAAGAAGTAAGGAGCAGCTATGGAAACACGTGCAGTCCTGCGAGGTGTGCGCTTATCGGTCGACAAAGGCCGTTTGGTAGCAGACTTGATTCGCGGCAAAAAAGTGGACCAGGCTTTGAACATCCTGACCTTCACACAGAAAAAAGCAGCGGGCATCGTTAAAAAGGTGCTCGAATCCGCCATCGCCAATGCCGAGCATAACGATGGCGCGGACATTGACGAGTTGCGCGTCAAGACCATTTACGTGGAACAAGGCGCCACCCTCAAGCGTTTCACAGCGCGCGCCAAAGGCCGCGGCAACAGCATCAGCAAGCCCACGTGCCATGTGTACGTGACGGTCGGCAACTGAAAGGTCTAGGAAGATATGGGACAAAAAATCCACCCCACCGGTTTCCGCCTGTCGGTCAGCCGCAACTGGGCCAGCCGCTGGTACGCCTCCAACAAAGACTTCGCTGGCATGCTGGCCGAAGACATCAAGGTGCGGGAGTACCTGAAGGTCAAACTCAAGAACGCGGCCGTGTCGCGCATCTTGATCGAGCGTCCTGCCAAAAATGCCCGCATCACCATTTTTTCCGCACGCCCTGGCGTGGTCATCGGTAAAAAAGGCGAGGACATTGAAAACCTCAAAAAGGAATTGGCCGCGCGTTTGGGCGTGCCTGTGGCCGTCAACATCGAAGAAGTGCGCAAGCCTGAAATCGATGCGCAACTGATCGCCGACAGCATCACCCAACAGCTCGAAAAACGCATCATGTTCCGCCGCGCCATGAAGCGCGCCATGCAAAATGCCATGCGTCTGGGTGCCCAAGGCATCAAGATCATGTCAGCTGGCCGCTTGAACGGCATCGAGATCGCTCGTACAGAGTGGTACCGCGAAGGTCGCGTGCCACTTCACACCTTGCGCGCAGACATTGACTACGCCACCTCTGAAGCCAAAACAACCTACGGCATCATCGGTGTCAAAGTGTGGGTCTACAAAGGCGACACACTGGGTCGCAACGATGCACCTGCTGCACAAGAACCTCGTTCAGAAGACGAGCGCCGCCCACGCGGTCCTCGTCGTGACGCCCGCCCTGCCGGCGATCGTCCACCAGCCCGTGGCGCTCGTCGTCCTGCTGGCACCAATGCCGCACCGGCGGATGGCAGCGATAAACCCGCTGAAGCCACCGATGCTCCCAAAACCACCGTCAAGCGCGTCCGCAAGGTAGCCGCGCCCGCATCCACTGGCACGGCTGCGGACGGAAAAGGAGAATAAGCATGCTGCAACCAGCGCGCCGTAAATACCGCAAGGAACAAAAAGGTCGCAACACCGGCATTGCCACCCGTGGCAACACCGTGGCATTCGGTGACTTTGGCTTGAAGTCCACCGACCGTGGTCGTTTGACAGCCCGCCAAATCGAATCCGCTCGTCGTGCGATTTCCCGTCACGTCAAACGTGGTGGCCGCATTTGGATTCGCATCTTCCCCGACAAGCCGATTTCTCAAAAGCCTGCTGAAGTGCGTATGGGTAACGGTAAAGGCAACCCCGAGTACTACGTGGCTGAAATTCAGCCCGGCAAGGTGTTGTATGAAATCGTCGGGGTGCCCGAAGAACTCGCGCGTGAAGCCTTCCGTTTGGCCGCTGCCAAACTGCCTTTGCGCACCACGTTTGTTTCCCGCCTGATTGGCCAATGATTCAGGACAAGACACCATGAAAACATCTGAATTACGTCAAAAAGACACTGCAGGATTGCAGACGGAAATCAAGGAATTGCAAAAAGCGCACTTCAACATGCGCATGCAAAAAGCCACCCAGCAATTGACCAACACAGCGCAAATGAAAGTTGCTCGTCGCAGCATTGCACGTGCAAAAACCATTTTGGCCGAACAACAAGCCAAGGCGAAGGAGTGACCATGACAGAACCGAAAAAATCACTCAAACGCACTTTGATTGGCAAAGTGGTCAGTGCCAAGCGCGCCAAAACCGTCACCGTGTTGGTCGAGCGCCGCGTCAAGCACGCGCTCTACGGCAAGATCGTGGGCAAGTCCAGCAAGTACCATGCTCACGATGAAACCAGCCAATACCACTTGGGCGACGTGATTGAAATCACCGAAAGCCGTCCCATTTCCAAAACCAAAAACTGGGTGGCCACTCGCCTGGTTGAGAAAGCGCCAGCGGTCTAGGACTTATTCCCTGCCCGCCCGCCGGTTTACAGAAATGACCCACAATCGTGGGTCATTTTTCATTTTCAGGAGCAAACAGCATGATCAAAGTCGGCGACACCCTACCCAGCACCACCTTGATGGAATATTCCGAAGTCGAAGGCAATGGTTGCAGCATTGGCCCCAACCCGGTGGACGTGGCCAAAGCCAGCGCAGGCAAGACCATCGCTTTGTTTGCCCTGCCAGGGGCCTTCACCCCAACATGCTCGGCCAAACATGTGCCCGGTTACATCGACCACCATGCGGCACTCTTGTCCGCCGGTGTGGATGAAATTTGGTGTGTCAGCGTGAACGATGCCTTTGTGATGGGTGCCTGGGGTCGTGAATTACATGCCGCAGGCAAAGTGCGCATGATGGGTGACGGCGACGCCGATTTCACCAAGGCCACTGGCCTCACCTTGGACCTCACGGGCAAGGGCTTGGGTCTGCGTTCCAACCGTTACTCCATGCTGGTCAAAGACGGCAAAGTGGTCACTTTGAACGTCGAAGGCCCTGGTAAGTTCGAGGTGAGTGACGCCGACACCATGTTGTCGCAAGTCAAACACTGATTTGAAAGTCTGGCTTTGAGGTGGTGCTTGACAAAATCAGATCGTGCTGACACCGCCTCATGGCCCGAGTCTTCTCAGAGACAGCGCTCGCTTGGCTCAAAACATTTGACCGACCCTTGCTGGCGATCCTAAACAACCTGCTGAGTTTGCAAAGCCTGAACCTGCAGCTGATTCATCCCCAACCAGTCTTGCAACACAGCTGTGGTGTGCTCACCCAAGCGGGGTGGCGGAGACAGGTGTTGCACCGGCGTCGCACTGAGCTTCATCGGACTGGCCACCAATTTCAAATCAGGTCGCAAGGGATGCTTCCACGACTCGATCATGCCGCGTGCTTGAACTTGTGGGTCATGGAACACTTCAGCCAAATCATTGATCGGGCCACATGGCACTTTGGCGCCCTCCAGCAGCGCCAGCCAACTGGCTTTGGGCCGAGCAACAAAAACCTCTGCCAACAAGGGAATCAAGACCTCACGGTGGCGAACACGGTCTTGGTTGCGCACAAAGCGCTCATCCTGTGACCATTCCGGGTGGCCCAAGCAATCGCAAAGCTTGGCGAATTGGCTGTCATTGCCCACCGCCACGATCATGAAATCACGTGCTCCTGTGGTTTTGGGGGCGGTTTCAAAAACTTGGTAGGGCACGATATTCACATGGGCATTGCCCATGCGTCCAGGCGGCGGTGAATGCTCGGGCAGATTCACCAAATGGTTCGCGCCCAAATTGGCCAGCATCGCCACTTGTGTGTCTAGCAAAGCCATGTCAATGTATTGACCCTGTCCCGTGCGTTCGGCATGCCGCAGGGCCGCCAAGATGGCCACCGTGGCGTACATGCCTGTGAACAAGTCGGCCACCGCCACCCCCACTTTTTGGGGGCCACCACCGGCGTCATCGCGTTCACCTGTGACGCTCATCAGGCCGCCCATGGCCTGCACAGCGAAGTCGTAACCGGCGCGGTCTTGGTAGGGACCGGTTTGGCCAAAGCCAGTGATCGAGCAATAGACGAGTGCAGGGTTGATGGTCTTGAGCGTGTCGTAATCCAAACCGTAACGACGCATATCGCCGACTTTGTAATTCTCTACAAACACATGGGCCTTGATTGCCATTTGACGAATCAAATCTTGACCCGCAGGCAGCGACAGATCGCAGGTGATCGAGCGCTTGTTGCGGTTGGCACCCAAAAAGTAGGCAGACTCGGCACTGTCTTGGCCCTGGGCATCCTTCAAAAATGGAGGGCCCCAGCCACGCGTGTCGTCGCCCGTGCCGGGGCGTTCCACCTTCACCACATCGGCGCCTAAATCGGCCAAGGTTTGGGTACTCCAGGGGCCGGCCAGCACCCGAGACAAATCCAGCACACGAACAGCGTCCAAAGCATTCATGGCCGCATTGTCACTCAGCCAAAGGCCAAGGGTGATAATGGCCGCAAAGTCGAGAGCCCATGAGCACCCGTATCCTCTTAATTGCCCACGCCCCCTTGGCCAACGCCTTGCGAGACTGCGCTTTGCATGTTTTTCCCGATTGCGCCCAAGCCATCATCGCCATCGATGTACCGCCTGATGAACCGCCCGAGCAAACTTTGGCCAACGCCAAAGAGCTGATGATGGGTCATGCCGCGCAAGACACCCTGATCTTGACCGATGTGTTGGGGGCCACACCTGCCAATGTGGCGCAGCGTTTGGTCGACGATGTGCAATCGCACCTGATTGCAGGCGTCAACTTGCCCATGTTGTTGCGCACCGTCTGCTACCGGCATGAGGATGTGCATGCCCTGGCCAAACGCGCCGTCGACGGTGGTGCACAAGGCGTGGTGCAAGTGGAAATCAGTAAAACCCTTTAAACCAGACGAACCTGCTGTGATCAAACAAACAACCACCGTCATCAACAAACTCGGATTGCATGCCCGTGCTTCTGCCAAACTGACCAAAATTGCAGGGTCTTACCCTTGCGAAGTCTGGCTCTCGCGTGGAGACCGGCGGATCAATGCCAAGAGCATCATGGGTGTGATGATGTTGGCTGCTGGCCCAGGTTCTGTGATTGACATCGAGACAAACGGAGACCAAGAGCAAGAGGCCATGGAGGCCTTGCTGTCCTTGCTGGCCCATAAATTTGGGGAGAGCGAATAAAGATGACTTTTTCCATCCACGGACTGGCTGTCGCACGGGGTATCGCGATTGGGCGAGCCGTGTTGGTCGCGTCCAGTCGGGTGGATGTGGCTCACTATTTCATCGATGCGTCGCAAATCGAGGCCGAGTTGCAGCGCATCAACAGTGCCCGCCAAGCGGTGAAGCAAGAAGTGCAGCGTTTGCACCAATCCGTGCCCAAGGATGCGCCGCCCGAGCTAGCAGCTTTGCTTGAAGTGCACATGATGTTGTTGCAAGACGAGATGCTGGCCGATGGCGTCAAGCACTGGGTCACCGACCGTTTATACAACGCCGAATGGGCGCTCACCTCGCAGTTGGAAGTGGTGACCCGGCAATTTGACGACATGCAGGATGCTTATTTGCGTGAACGCAAAGGCGATTTGGAGCAAGTTGTCGAGCGCTTGTTGCGGCACATGAAGGGCTTGCCCACCACGCTGCCGCAACCCACACCTCGGAAAACCAACAGTTGGCAACAAGACCAATTGCTGGATGACAGCCACGAGGTGCCACTGGTTTTGATTGCCCACGATTTATCGCCGGCGGACATGCTGCAGTTCAAACAAAGCGTGTTCACTGGCTTTGTCACCGATGTCGGTGGCAAAACCTCGCACACCGCCATCGTCGCCCGCAGCTTGGACATCCCGGCGGTGGTCGGTGCCCGCAACGCTAGCCATTTGGTACGGCAAGACGATTGGGTCATCATCGACGGCGATGCGGGTGTCATCATCGTTGGGCCCTCACCCATCATCTTGGAAGAATACAGCTTCAAGCAACGACAAGCGCAACTCGAACGCGAGCGTCTTGCGCGATTGAAGAACACGCCTGCCGTGACCATGGATGGACAAAAAATCAATTTGATGGCGAACATCGAATTGCCTGAAGATACAGCGCAGGCCATGGCCATGGGTGCAGTGGGTGTGGGATTGTTTCGCAGTGAATTTTTATTCATGGGCCGTGAAGGCCAGTTGCCCGATGAAGAAGAGCAATACCAAGCCTACAAGCGTGCGGTGGAAGGTATGAAGGGTTTGCCGGTCACGATCCGCACCGTCGACGTGGGGGCAGACAAACCGCTGGACCGCACCACCAAAGACGAAGCCCATCTGAATCCCGCGCTGGGCTTGCGTGCCATTCGCTGGAGCCTGGCCGACCCCAGCATGTTCTTGAGCCAACTGCGGGCCATTTTGCGGGCCGCCATGCATGGCAAGGTGCATTTGCTCATCCCCATGCTGGCCCATGCCCGCGAAATCCACCAAACTTTCCAGCTGTTGGCGCAAGCCCAACAACAACTGGACCGGCGCGGCGTGGCCTATGGTCCCTTGCGGGTGGGTGCCATGATTGAAGTGCCCGCTGCAGCGCTGAGCTTGCCATTGTTTTTGAAGCACTTTGATTTTTTATCGGTCGGCACCAACGACTTGATTCAATACACCTTGGCGATCGACCGGGCCGATGAGCAAGTGGCGCACTTGTACGACCCTTTGCACCCAGCCGTGTTGCAGTTGTTGGCCAACACCATCGCCCAAGGCGCGGCTGCAGGCAAAGAGGTGAGTTTGTGCGGTGAGATGGCCGGTGACCCAGCCTACACCCGCTTGTTGCTGGGTTTGGGTCTGCGGCATTTCTCCATGCATCCCACGCAGTTGCTGCGGGTCAAACAAGAGGTGTTGCGATCCGACACCAGTCGACTGGGCGCATGGGCGCAAGGCGTGTTGCATGCCGAGGACCCGAGCGCGGCCTTGTTGGGCTGAGCCTCAGGGCAACACGCCCCCATTGAACACGGTGGCGTCGGTGTAAATGGTCTCCAATGGATAGCGCATGCCCTTGGCATGGTCCTCGGCACATTGAATCAGCAGCCGGCTGCGATGCCGTTCATGGCTTTGACGCATCTCTTCCAGGCTCATCCACAGCGTGCGCACGATGCCGGTGTCAAGTGGGCGACTGGCTTCAAATTCACCCAACACCCCCGTGAACGCAAACCGCAGGTAGGTGATGTCTTCATCCGGGTCGTCGGGCGTGGGTGGTTTTTGAAAGCGCGACAGGTAAATGCCCACCAGCGCCGTGGGCCTGAAGTGAAAGGCTGTTTCTTCCAACACCTCGCGGATACAGCCTTGCACCGGGGATTCGCCAGGATCCAGATGACCAGCTGGGTTGTTCAGCATCAAACCTTTGGGCGTGTGCTCTTCGACCAACAAATAGCGGCCCTCTTTTTCAATGATGCCAGCGACAGTGACACTGGGCTTCCAACGGTGGGTCATGGTGGAAAATACCCCATTTCTTGGGCGCTTGTTGAATCTGCGATGATTCTCGCCCATCAAGTAGAGGAGACAACCATGCTGATAGGCGTGCCTGCCGAAACCACGGCGGGTGAAACCCGTGTTGCCGTGACCCCTGAGACGGCCAAAAAAATCATTGCCCAAGGGCATCAAGTGCTGGTGCAAGCTGGCGCGGGCGTTGCTGCCAGCGTCACGGATGCAGCTTACGAAGCTGCGGGTGCGCAAATCACCGATGCCGCTGGCGCTTTGGGTGCCGAGTTGGTGTTGAAGGTGCGCACACCCAGCAGTGCAGAGTTGGTGCACATGAAGTCGGGCGCCGCCTTGGTGGGCATGCTCAACCCCTTTGACGCCGACGGTTTGCAACGCATGGCAAGCGCCGGCCTCACCAGCTTTGCATTGGAAGCCGCGCCCCGCACCACCCGAGCGCAAAGCATGGACGTGTTGTCGTCGCAGGCCAATATCGCGGGCTACAAGGCGGTGATGATGGCGGCCGACAAGTACCAGCGCTTCTTCCCCATGCTGATGACAGCCGCCGGCACGGTCAAGGCTGCTCGCGTCGTCATCTTGGGTGTGGGTGTGGCCGGTTTGCAAGCCATCGCCACCGCCAAGCGTTTGGGCGCGGTCATCGAAGCCTCGGATGTGCGCCCCAGCGTGAAAGAACAAGTCGAGTCCTTGGGTGCCAAGTTCATCGATGTGCCCTATGAAACCGCTGAAGAAAAAGACGCTGCTGAAGGTGTCGGCGGTTATGCCCGACCCATGCCACAAAGCTGGCTCGACCGGCAAAAACTCGAGGTGGCCAAGCGTGTGGCGCAAGCCGACATCGTCATCACCACCGCGCTCATTCCCGGCCGTGCCGCCCCTGTGCTGGTCACGGAAGACATGGTCAAAGCCATGAAGCCGGGCTCGGTCATCGTCGATTTGGCAGCGCCCGCTGGCGGCAACTGTCCCTTGACCGAAGCTGGACAAACCGTCATCAAGCACGGCGTGACCTTGGTCGGCGAAACCAATTTACCCGCACTGGTGGCAGCGGATTCCAGCGCCCTCTATGCGCGCAACGTGCTCGACTTCTTGAAGTTGGTGTTGCCTAAAGACAAAGGCTTCACTGTCGACCTCGAAGATGACATCGTGGCCGCTTGCCTCATGACCCAAGGCGGCGACGTCAAAAGGAAATAAACATGGATCACACCATCACCAACCTCATCATCTTCGTGCTGGCCATTTATGTGGGCTACCACGTGGTTTGGAACGTCACCCCCGCGTTGCACACGCCGCTCATGGCGGTCACCAATGCGGTGTCGGCCATCATCATCGTCGGTGCCATGTTGGCCGCCGCACTCACCACCACACCGCTTGGCAAAACCATGGGCGTGTTGGCCGTGGCCTTGGCAGCGGTCAATGTGTTTGGCGGCTTCTTGGTCACACGGCGCATGCTGGAGATGTTCAAGAAAAAAGCCCCCAAAGCAGGAGCTGACAAATGAGCATGAACCTTGTGGTGCTGCTGTATTTGGTGGCCAGTATTTGTTTCATCCAAGCCCTGAAAGGCTTGAGTCATCCCACCACGTCGATTCGTGGCAATTTGTTTGGCATGACTGGCATGGCGATCGCCGTGGTCACGACTGCTGCTTTGATTTTTAATCAGGCTAATCAATTAGGACAGGTTGATCCTGTTCAAGGTTTGGGTTGGGTGCTTCTCGGATTGGTGGTCGGTGGTGGTGCCGGTACCCTCATGGCGCAACGCGTTGAGATGACCAAGATGCCCGAGTTGGTGGCTTTCATGCACAGCATGATCGGCTTGGCGGCGGTGTTCATCGCCATTGCCGCGGTGGTTGAGCCCGCTGCCTTTGGCATCGTGTCGGCTGGGTTGGGCACCTTGGACATTCCCAACGGCAACCGCCTCGAGTTGTTTTTGGGCGCGGCCATTGGTGCCATCACCTTCAGCGGCTCGGTCATTGCCTTTGGCAAGCTGTCAGGCAAGTACAAATTCCGCTTGTTTCAAGGTGCGCCCGTGGTGTTTGCCGGTCAGCACATGTTGAACCTGCTGATTGGCTTGGTCACACTGGGCTTGGGCGTGTACTTCATGTTCACCGGCAACTGGGACGCCTTCCTCATCATGCTGGCGCTGTCGTTTGTGCTCGGTGTCTTGATCATCATCCCGATCGGCGGCGCGGACATGCCGGTGGTGGTGTCCATGCTCAACAGCTACTCCGGTTGGGCCGCCGCTGGCATTGGCTTCTCCTTGAACAACAGCATGTTGATCATTGCGGGTTCCTTGGTCGGATCATCAGGTGCGATCCTCTCCTACATCATGTGCAAGGCGATGAACCGCTCGTTCTTCAATGTGATTTTGGGTGGCTTTGGTGGCGAGGCAGGCACGGCAGCGGCGGGCAGCACCGAGCAGCGCCCTGTGAAAAGCGGCAGCGCGGACGATGCAGCCT
>JBIIPF010000271.1:0-2706 GCA_044342755.1 Limnohabitans sp.
TCTCGCTTGCCAGTCTTGGGGCCCGTCACCGCGCTCACCCGCCAAGACATCGACCTGAGCAACCCAACCTCACTTCGCAACCTGCTGCAAGCCCAGCGGCCCGCCGTGATCGTCAATGCCGCCGCCTACACCACAGTGGACAAAGCCGAGCAAGAACCGGCGCTGGCGCAGGCCATCAATGCCACGGCACCCACTGTGATGGCGGAAGAAGCTGCCCGCAGTGGGGCGGTTTTGGTGCATTACTCCACCGACTATGTGTTCAACGGTCAAGCCACGCAGCCTTACCTTGAAAGCGACCCAACCGACCCGCAGTCGGTATATGGCCGAACCAAACGCGATGGCGAGCAAGCGGTGTTGCACAGTGGCGCGCGTCACTTGTTGTTCAGAAGTTCGTGGGTGGTCGGGGCGCATGGTCAGAATTTTTTGAAAACCATGTTGCGGCTGGCGCAAGAACGCGACAGCTTGCGGGTGGTGGCAGACCAGGTGGGCGTGCCTACCGCTGCGGCATGGATGGCCGACACCACGGTCTTGGCCCTGCAGCGCGATTTGAACGGTTTGTTTCACCTGACACCTGCCGGTCAAACCAACTGGCATGCCTATGCCCAATACGTGTTGCAGCAAGCCCAAAGCTTGGGCTGGCGTTTGAAAGCTGGCCCCGACCAGGTGCAGGCGATCACCACCGCCGACTACCCGCTGCCCGCGCCGCGACCAGCCTATTCCATGCTGGAGAGCAATCTGTTGGCCAAGGCCTTGCAACTGAGCCTGCCTTCCTGGCAGGCCGGGGTGGACAGCGTTCTGCGAGCATTGCGGTCAGCTTGAACCCTGAGCCGCGGTTCGATTGGGCTGCAGCGCTGGCAGTCTGGACCGGCCTCAAGTTTTCAGATTGATAATCCCCACCATTCCAACAAACACCCTCGCGCGACTGCACATGACAACTCATCGAAAAGGCATTTTGTTGGCCGGTGGCTCTGGCACCCGGCTTTACCCGCTCACCTTGGCGGTCAGCAAGCAGCTGATGCCGATTTATGACAAACCGCTGGTGTATTACCCCCTCACCACCTTGATGCTCAGCGGCATCCGCGACGTCTTGGTGATTTCCACACCGCAAGACACGCCGCGCTTTACCGACCTGCTGGGTGATGGCTCGCAATGGGGCATGTCCATCCGCTATGCGGTCCAACCCTCGCCCGATGGCCTGGCCCAAGCCTTCATCATTGGCCGCGATTTTGTGGACAACCAGCCCAGCGCTTTGGTGCTGGGCGACAACATTTTTTATGGCCACGACCTGGTCAAGCAGCTCGAAGCCTCCCATGCCCGCCAAGATGGTGCCACCGTCTTCGCCTACCACGTGACCGACCCCGAGCGCTATGGCGTGGTCACTTTCGATGCCCAGCGCAAAGCGGTTCATATTGAAGAAAAACCCAAAAAACCGCAGTCGAATTACGCGGTGACCGGTCTTTATTTTTATGACAAACAAGTTTGCGATATTGCCGCCGATATTCAACCCTCGGCCCGCGGTGAATTGGAAATCACCGATGTCAACAAGCGGTATTTAGAACAAGGCCAATTGAATGTGGAAACCATGGGCCGCGGGTATGCCTGGTTGGATGCCGGTACCCACGACGGTTTGATGGAAGCGGCCACCTTCATTGCCACGCTGCAAAAACGCCAGGGTTTGATGGTGGCCTGTCCCGAAGAAATTGCCTATTCACAAGGCTGGATCGACGGCGAAGCCTTGCTGCGCTTGGCTTCCCCGCTGCAAAAGACCCATTACGGCCAATACCTCATGAAATTGCTGGATTAACATGCCCTATACCGTTGAGAAAACTGATTTAAATGAGGTGTTATTGCTGGCGCCCAAGGTATTTTCTGATTCCCGTGGGTTTTTCTTTGAAAGTTTCAATCAAAGAGAATTTGAACAATCCACCGGTTTAAATATCAAATTTGTACAAGATAACCACAGTTTGTCCGCCCATGGCGTGCTGCGCGGCCTGCATTTTCAAAAGCAATTTCCCCAAGGCAAATTGATTCGGGTGGTGCGCGGTGAGATATTCGATGTGGCGGTGGATATTCGCCCTGAATCCCCTCAATATGGGCAGTGGACAGCAACCCGCTTAGACAGTGAAAAGCACCACCAGCTGTGGATTCCAGGCGGTTTTGCCCATGGTTTTTTGGTGCTCAGTGAGCAGGCCGAAGTGATTTACAAAACCACCGATTATTGGGTGGCCAGCGATGAAGACGCCGTGATGTGGAATGACCCGAACTTGGGCATTGAATGGCCCTTGGATTTGATTTCAGGGCCGCCGCAGCTGTCGGGAAAAGACGCTGCGGCACGGGCTTTCAAGCCCAAACTTTGAATCAAGCAGCCGCTTTGATTTCGGCGCTGGCCAAATTGCCAGCGGTTTGCAGGGCTTGCACCCACAGCGGTGTGCGGCCACGACCGGTCCAAGTTTGATTGGCATCAGCCGGATTGCGGTATTTGGGCGCGACTTTTTTACCAGCGGTGGCGCGTTTGGTTTTGGCGGGCTTGCTGCCTGCGGCCTTGCTGCTCTTGGCTTTGCCTTTGACACCCATGGCAGCACTGATTTGCGCGACGGTGAGGCCGGCTTTTTCAGCCAATTGAACGATTTGCGCCAAGGTTTTATCGTGGTTGCGTGACATCAAACGCTGTTCTTCTTTTTCCAGCTTGAGTTTGGCAGCGCGGAT
>JBIIPF010000272.1:0-2699 GCA_044342755.1 Limnohabitans sp.
CAGGTTTGACAGCGGCTTTCACAGGGGTTTTGGCGGCAGGTTTGGCGGCAGCTTTGGCTGCGGGTTTGGCGGCAGCTTTGACGGGGGTTTTGGCGGCGGGT
Organism: Limnohabitans sp.; assembly: GCA_044342755.1. Lineage (GTDB taxonomy): Bacteria > Pseudomonadota > Gammaproteobacteria > Burkholderiales > Burkholderiaceae_C > Limnohabitans. The sequence continues at coordinate 102 of JBIIPF010000272.1, forward strand.
TTTTTGGCAGGCATGTCAATCCTCAAGCAAGAAAAATAAAAACATCCACATCAAAAGACGCGGTGTTTGGTCGTCAGAGTGGTTTACGCAAGCTGTGGGGCGAACATTTGGTGTGCAGTCCTTGCGGAGTTTGGCGGGTCGTGCGCTGGTTGTCACGGTTGGCCGGGCCCGGAGGTGCTGCTGTCGCGCTTGTGAGGGAAACGGATTATACCAGAGGAGCCGTTTTCAATACCGCCAATCGTGCATTCAGCTGCTTGATTTGCGCATAAGCCGCGGGGTCGCTGCCCATGCGTTGGGTTAAATCGTCAATTTGGGCGGCCAGTTGCAGCTTTTCTAGACCATTCAAAATGCTTTCTAACTCGCCTGCATCGTTCTCCATGTCGGGCGGTGAATCATCTATCAAACGCATCAAGGTGGTTTCGTGCGCATGCCCTCGCAAGCCTTCGCGCAAAGCTGCCAGTGGCTGCAGACCGTGTTCATGCCATTGCTGGTCCAGCCAAGTCAGTAACACACCGTGTGGTGCGGGCAGGTCCATCAACATCTTGTGTTGATGCTGTGACAAGCCACCCCATTGGCCCATGTCGGCAAACAAAATTTGCAATGCGCGGTCTTGCCGACTGGGTGCCTTGCGGCGCATAGGCAGGCCGCGCGGTGCGGGTGTGCTGCGTGCAAACGGTTGTTTCAAGTTGTTCGTTTCTGCGGTACTGCGCGGCGTGCGGGCCGCAGGTTTGTTGGCCGCTCCCATCCACAGGTTTTGCAATTCCCGGTTGCCAATTCCAACCAGGTCTGCGAAGTCGCCGAGCAACTGGGTTTTCAAAACGCCATCGGGCATGGACAGCCACAGGGGTTTGGCTTGCGAGGCCAACAAGGCACGGCCTTCGGCGGTGTCGATGTCGCAACCCTCGCGAGCCACCTCCACCACAAAGCGACTCAGCGGTGTGGCATCACTCACCAAACGCGCAAAGGCCTCGGTGCCGTGTTCGCGCACAAAGCTGTCGGGATCGTGTTCAGCGGGCAAAAACAAAAACTTCACATTGCGCACATCGCTGGCAAACGGCAGGGCGCCGTCCAAGGCTTTGCGGGCCGCCCGCCTACCCGCAGCATCGCCATCAAAGCTGAACACCACGGCATCGGTGAAGCGAAAAAGTTTTTGCACATGGTCGGTGGTGCAGGCCGTGCCCAAGGTGGCCACGGCATTGGGAAAGCCGAGTTGCGCCAAGGCCACCACGTCCATGTAGCCCTCGGTGACCAGCACATAACCCGCTTCGCGCAACGCCGTGCGGGCTTCATACAGGCCATACAACTCGCGGCCTTTGCTGAACACTGGGGTTTCCGGGGAGTTCAAATACTTGGGGCTGCCGTCGCCCATGACGCGGCCCCCAAAACCGATGCATTCGCCTTTGACATTGCGGATGGGAAACATGACACGGTCACGGAAGCGGTCGTAGCGTTTTTCTTCGCCGCCGTCTTCAGTGTTGGAGATGACCAAGCCCGACTCGACCAACAAGGGGTCTTGGTAGTCTGCAAATACGCTGGCCAAACTGCGCCAACCTTCGGGCGCATACCCCAGGCCAAACTGCTTGGCCACTTCGCCACTCAAGCCACGACCTTTGAGGTAGGCCACGGCTTGCGGTGCGCTTTTCAAATGCTTGCGGTAGGCCTCAGCGGCTTTTTCCAACACCTCGGTCAAGGTGGCTTGGCGTTGGCGTTGTTGTTGAGCGCGTTGGCGGTCAGCGGGGTCGGTTTCGTCCTCGGGCACTTGCAGGCCATAGGTTTGCGCCAAGTCTTTCACGGCTTCGACAAAATTCATGCCGCTGTGATCCATCAGGAAACCAATGGCATTGCCGTTTTTGCCGCAGCCAAAGCAGTGGAAGAACTGCTTGCTGGGACTCACTGTGAAAGAAGGCGATTTCTCGCCGTGAAAGGGGCACAGCCCCATGTAATTTGCGCCGCCTTTTTTCAGCTGAACATACCGGCCTACAACCTCAACAACATCTGTGCGGGCCAGCAGTTCTTGAATAAAGGCTTGCGGAATCGCCATGCCAATTCAGTCGCCGCTGACCTGACCTTCACGGCGTGGGTCGGCACCGCCGACCCATTGGGTTCCTTGGCGTTGCAACGCCCCCAAACCACTGGGCATGTCCACTTCCAACAGCACGTGGTTTTTATCTTGCAAGCCCTTGAGGATGTCGGCACTGAAGCCGCCTTGCTCGAGCAACAAAGGACCATTAGCACCTGTCACGCCAGAGTGCGGCATGTTGACCGCTTGCTGCGCGTTTTGGTTCCAGTGCAGCATGGCCCACAGGCTTTGCGCGGTGTAGTGAATGATCATGGGGCCACCAGGGCTGCCCAAGCTGGCCATCACCTGACCACGTTCACCGTTGGCGGATTGTTCAAACACCATCAAAGGGTTCATGGACGAGCGCGGGCGCTTGTTGGCTTGTACGCGGTTGGCCACCAATTGACCGGTCTCGTCGGTGGGCGAGAAGCTGAAGTCGGTGAGTTGGTTGTTCAGCAAAAACCCCCCACGTTGACCCATGTTCACCATGACACGTGAGCCAAAAGCGCTCTCGATGCTGGTGGTCATGGAGACCGTGT
>JBIIPF010000273.1:0-2681 GCA_044342755.1 Limnohabitans sp.
CTGCATTGTGTGTTTTGCTACAACCCGATTGACTACACGCAAAGCGGTGCAGAACTCAGTACCGAAGAATGGTTCAAGGTGTTGCGCGATGCACGTGCCGCTGGCAGTGTGCAGTGTGGTTTTTCAGGTGGCGAACCCTTGGTGCGTGAGGACTTGGAGTTGTTGGTGGCCGAAGCGCATCGCTTGGGTTTTTACACCAACTTGCTCACCTCCGGCATTGGTTTCACACCCGAACGTGCCAAGGCTTTGAAAGAAGCGGGCTTGGACCATGTGCAGCTTTCATTCCAAGACTCCACCCGCGAGTTGAATGATTTTTTATCGCACACCAAAACTTTTGCCTTGAAGCAGCGTGCCGCTGAACTGATTCAAAGCAATGGCTGGCCGATGGTGTTGAATTGTGTGATTCATCGATTGAACATCGATTACATCGACAAGATCATCGAGCTCGCTGTGGACTTGGGCGCAGAGTACTTGGAGCTGGCCAACAGCCAATACTATTCATGGGCCCAGCTCAACCGCGACGGGCTCATGCCCAGCAAAGAACAGCTTGAACGTGCTGAACGGGTGACCAATGAATACCGCGCCAAGCTGGGCGACAAACTCAAGATCTTTTTTGTCGTGCCCGACTACTACGAAACCCGTCCCAAGAAATGCATGAACGGCTGGGGCAATATTTTTCTGACCATCACACCCGATGGTTCGGCACTGCCTTGCCACACGGCCAAGCTCATCAAACACCTGGAGTTTCCGAACGTGAAAACTTCAAGTGTGAAAGAGATTTGGTACGAATCCCATGCGTTCAACCACTACCGTGGCGACGCTTGGATGAAAGAGCCGTGTGTGAGTTGCCCGGAAAAAGAAAAAGACTTGGGCGGTTGCCGCTGCCAAGCTTTGATGTTGACTGGGGACGCTGCCAATGCCGACCCGGTCTGCGACAAATCAGCGCACCACCATTTGGTGCAAGAGGCCGTGGCTTATGCGCAAGTGCCCGATGCGCAACGTGTGAAGGTGCAACCCTTGGTGTTTCGCGATCCGATCAACTCGCGCAAGCTCAGCGCCAAGGTTTGAGCCCTTAGAGGCTGCAAACTTGAGGTCTTGGATTCACTGAAGACCCAGCGACCACAACTGGGTGGAACGCGCACCACTTCGGCAAAACGCCAACACCGGACCGTTTGCAGCTTCTACCAAAGAAGCCATTTGCGTGACTTGCTCGGGCGTGATGGCACCACTCACCACGGGCAGGTAGTGGTAGTTCAAGCCAGCCGCCTCGGCAGCTGCTTGCATTTGCGCTGAGGTGGGTTGATCAGGGCCGCCTTCCATGTCCGGGCGGTTGTTGATGACGGTTTTGAAGCCATGGGCGGCAATCGCCGTCATGTGTTCAGGGGACAACTGAGGGGCGGTGGCGAAATCGTCGGTGTGCTTGGTGACTTGCATGGTGTTCCTTATTTACTTTGCGGCAGATGGCGCAGCAGGCTCTGCGGGGGCCTCGCTTGCACCTTTGGCAGCTTCTTTGCTACCGCCATGTTTTTTCTTGGGACCCTTGATGATTTCCTGGGGACCGCCGCACAATTTTTCAATCACTTTTTCACCCACGGTTTCACCAGCCACAGGTTTCCAAGGCGTGGCTTGTGTGCTGGTGAACAAGGTTTTGCCTTCGCCCATGGGCTCAGACTTCGAGGCAAAGGCCAAAGTGCGGCGACGCGCATCGTGGCAGTCGTATTCCATCAAGACCAAGCGGGACTTCACACCGGCTTTGGTTTTGTCGAACAGATCAAACAAATGCCAAGCTTGGGGGTAAACGCTGCTGGCTCTGATTTTGTCGGGGTCGATGTAGACCACCGCCAGGTGGTTTTCATCCACCACTTCCCAATCGGCCAAGGTCAGGCCTGCTTGGCACAGCAGCCACAGGGGGAGCATCCATTTGATACAGCGCATGGGGTTCATGCCACGGATTTTGCCACCGTTGGTGCGGGGTTCAACCACCCGCCAAACCACCACTGCGGTGCACCTGCCTGGCACAGGCCTGAGCCAGCAGCGCAGGCTGGGGTGCCCAGATGCACAGTTGCTGGCGGGCCCGTGTGATGCCGGTGTAGATGAGTTCGCGTGTCAGCAAGGGGGCGGGCTGGTCGGGCAGCACCAACAGCACTTGATGGAACTCCGATCCTTGCGATTGATGCACCGTCATGGCGAAGACGGTGTCCACACCTTCCAATCGGCTGGGCACTTGCCAGCGCACGCCCCCCGCACCATCGGGAAAGGCCACCCGCAAGCGGGTTTCTCCGTTGACCGTGCGCGGCAAACACAGGCCCATGTCGCCATTCATCAGGCCCAAGGCGTAATCATTGCGCCGCGCCATGACCGGGCGACCGACAAACCAGTCACGGTCAGGGAAGCCCAAACTTTGCTGTATCAGTGCATTGAAAGATTTCACGCCCCAAGGCCCCTCACGCAAGGCACACAACACACCCACTTGGTTGAAGGCTTGGAGCAAGACCAAGGCTTGGGCGTCATCACAGGCTTGGGTTTCAAACGGTGTCAACAGGCCCAACCACGTTGACCATGCCTGCTTCAAGTGCTGCAGGATGCTGGCTTGATGGCTGTTGCCGCTGTCGAGGCGAGACACCGCTTCATCTGCTGGAAAGCAAGCATTGGGCGCTGCGTGCCATAGTTGTTCCAGCTTG
>JBIIPF010000274.1:0-2674 GCA_044342755.1 Limnohabitans sp.
TCAATGATCTTTCATCGCAGACTAACTGTGCAAAGCAAAGTTAGTCTGCAGGTCGAAGTTAAAAAATTGAAAGTGAATTAAGAGAACCATGTTCTACAGAGAAAACGGCCAATTCAAAACCAGCTATCAAGCTGACCAGCAGATCTTCCCGATTGTTCAAGATCGTTGGTTCATCCTGGCCATGTTGTTGCTGGCCTTTGTCGCTGTGCCAATGCTTGCCACCGACTACTGGTTCAGCGCCATCTTGATTCCTTTTGTGATCATGGCCATGGCGGCCATTGGCGTGAATGTCTTGGTCGGCTATTGCGGCCAAATCTCTTTGGGCTCAGGCGCGTTCATGGCGGTGGGTGCCTATGGCGCCTACAACTTCTTTGCACGTGTGCCCGACATGCCGCTCATCCCGGCGCTCATCTTGGGCGGCTTGTGCGCCACGGTGTTCGGTGTGCTGTTTGGTTTGCCCAGTTTGCGGGTGCGTGGTCTTTACCTTGCCGTGGCCACCTTGGCGGCTCAATTCTTTGCCGATTGGATGTTTTTGCGCATCAAGTGGTTCACCTTGGACACCCCGTCAGGCTCGGTGTCGGTGTCCAATTTGCAAGTGTTTGGCCTGCCGATTGAAAGCGATGTCAGCAAATACCTGTTTTGCCTGACGCTGCTGTGCGTGGTGGCCTTGCTGGCGAAAAACCTGGTGCGCGGCGCGATCGGTCGCGAGTGGATGGCGATTCGCGACATGGACGTGGCCGCTGCCGTGATTGGCATTCGCCCGATGTACGCCAAACTCACCGCCTTCGCGGTCAGCTCCTTCATCATCGGCGTGGCGGGTGCGCTGTGGGCCTTCATTTACATGGGCTCCTGGGAGCCCAGTGCTTTTTCCGTGAATGAATCTTTCCGCTTGTTGTTCATGGTCATCATTGGCGGCTTGGGCTCCATCATGGGCGGCTTTTTGGGTGCGGCCTTCATCATCTTGTTGCCCATCTTTTTGAACCAATCCCTGCCCTTCATCGCTGGCATGGTGGGCATGGAGATATCAACCACGGTGGTGTCTCACACCGAACTGATGATTTTTGGTGGCTTGATCGTGTGGTTCCTGATCGTAGAACCGCATGGTTTGGCCAAGTTGTGGTCGATCGGCAAGCAAAAAATGCGTGTCTGGCCGTTCCCGTATTGAATCCCGAAGTATTGCCATTCTCATGAAGGAGACGAAGATGAAAAAACCAGTCTTGTTGTTGTCCGCGCTGCTCAGCGCTGTGATGCTGTCCTCGACCGCGCCGGTGCTGGCGCAAGCCAAAGAGCAGTTCATTCCGGTGCTGTCTTACCGCACCGGCCCCTATGCACCCAATGGCACACCTTGGGCCAATGGTTTTGTCGATTATTTGAAGTTGGTCAACAGCAAAGGCGGCATCAACAACGTGAAGATTGCCTACGAAGAATGCGAGACCGGCTACGACACAGCCCGCAGCGTGGAATGCTATGAACGCCTCAAAAGCAAGAACCCCAGCTTTGTCCAAACACTGTCCACAGGCGCTACTTTTGCCATCACTGAAAAAGCCCCAGGCGACAAAATCCCCGTTTTGACCGTCGGCTATGGTCGTAGCGAAAGCGCCGATGGCGCCGTGTTCAAGTGGAACTTCCCGATCGCGGGCACCTACTGGGTGGCCGCCGACACCATCATGCAAGCCATTGCCAAAAAAGAAGGTGGCTGGGACAAACTCAAGGGCAAAAAAGTCGGCTTGGTCTATCACGACAGCCCGTTTGGCAAAGAGCCGATTCCTTTGCTGCAAGAGCGTGCGCGCAACCACGGCTTTGAACTGCAACTCCTGCCCGTCACGCCACCCGGCGTGGAGCAAAAAGCCACCTGGTTGCAAGTGCGTCAAGCCAAGCCCGACTACGTGGTGCTGTGGGGCTGGGGTGTGATGAACTCCACCGCCATCAAGGAAGCCCAAGCCACCGGCTATGCCCGCGAAAAAATGTATGGCGTCTGGTGGGCCGGTGCCGAGCAAGATGTCAAAGATGTGGCCGATGGTGCCAAGGGCTACAACGCGGTCACCATCCAACACGGCGCCGAACCCAACGCCGACATTGTCAAAACCTTGTTGACGCAAATCCATGCCAAAGGCCAAGGCACAGGCTCCAAAGAAGAGGTGGGTCAGGTGCTGTATTTGCGTGGTGTGATGAGCGCCATGATTGGCATCGAAGGCATCCGCTCCGCGCAAGAGCGTTTTGGCAAAGGCAAGGTCATGACCGGCGAGCAAGTGCGTTGGGGCTTGGAAAACTTGAACTTGACGCAAGCCAAACTTGACGCTCTCGGCTTCAAAGGCGTGATGCGCCCCATCAGCACCTCGTGCATGGACCACATGGGCGCCGCTTGGACCCGCATCCACACATGGGATGGCAAAAAATGGGTGTTCACTTCCGACTGGATGCAAGCCGACGAGCAAATTTTGAAGCCCTTGGTGAAAGCCACGGCCGACAAATACGCCGCCGAGAAAAAACTCACCCGTCGCACTGGCCAAGACTGCCAGTCTTGATCTGAACCGGATACACGCATGAGCACGTCCAACATCGTCTTGAATGTCAACGGCATCGAGGTCATCTACAACCATGTGATCTTGGTGTTGAAGGGCGTGTCCTTGCAAGTGCCCGAGCGCGGCATCGTCGCCTTGTTGGGCGGCAATGG
>JBIIPF010000275.1:0-2668 GCA_044342755.1 Limnohabitans sp.
CGCCGATGGCCAAGCGCAGCAGGCTCAATGGCACGCCGACAACGGCTTGAAGCCGCCCAAACGGATGGTGGTGGTGGATGACACCCTCAATGCCGATGCGGCGTACCGCATGGCCTGCGAGGGCACCGGCTTGCTGTGGCAAGGTGATTTTCAAAATGCCAAGCAGTTGCTTCAAGCCCTGGTGCGCCGCGTCGACAAACCCCAGCGCATGCCCAAACAGGCGGCAAACGCTGCCGCGAAGCATTTGACGGCGGCTGCATTTCACGCGCATCGCCAAGCGCAAGCCCAGCGCAGCCGGGTGTTGAATCAGTTGTTGCTGCGATTGGATGGTGACTACGTTGTGCATTTGCGCCGCGCCCCCGATGTGCGCTTGGCCGTTGAACAAGCCATCGGCCCCTCAGATGGCCAAGCCCGCGTGATGTCATTGCGCAGTTTGCAAGGCATGGTGGGCGCTTTCGAGTGGCGCAAGCATGGTTTGGACATACCTGCTTTGGGCATCGAGAACAACCGCATCCATGCACATTACGGCGTGTTCGCACCGGTGCGTGGTGAATACCTCGGTTTGGTGGCGCAAGCGCCCTTGCCAGCGGCTTTGCAGCAGCATGGTGTGGCCATCGAGTTGGGTGTGGGCACGGGTGTGTTGTCCGCGCTGTTGGTGCGGCGTGGCGTGGCGAAAGTGTTGGCCACCGATGTCTCGGACCGCGCCTTGGTGTGTGCAAATGACAACTTGGCGCGTTTGGGCGTGGCTTCCAAGGTCACGCTCTTGAAGACCGATGCCTATCCGTCAGAAAAAGCGGCTTTGGTGGTTTGCAATCCGCCCTGGTTGCCAGCACGTGCAACCTCGATGCTGGAGCAAGCGGTGTATGACGAGAACAGTGGGATGTTGCGGGGGTTCTTGGCCGGGTTGTCGGCGCACCTGGTGCAAGGTGGCGAGGGCTGGCTGATATTGTCGGACTTGGCCGAACTGTTGGGCTTGCGCAGCCGCGAAAACTTGCTGCAATGGATTGAAGAAGCGGGCTTGCAGGTGCTGGGCCGTCTGGACACCCCACCGAAACACGGCAAGGTGCAAGACCGCTCAGACCCGCTGCATGCGGCCCGCGCCAAAGAAACCACGTCGCTTTGGCGCTTGACGCATCAAAGCTGATTACTGCTTGGCTGCTTCGACTTGAATCAGCAACTTGACTTTGTCAGGGATGCCAAAGTCGATGCCCCATTTCATGCCCCAGTCGCTGCGCATGATGGTGGTTTCAAAGTCGCCGCCACACACTTCACGCTTGAGCATGGGGTGGTCGTAGCAGTTGAAGTTGGTGGCTTTCAACACGACGGGCAAGGTTTTGCCGAGCATGGTCAAAGAGCCCGCGACTTCAGACACTTTGTCGCCGTTGAAGCTGAATTTGTCAGCGCTGAAAGACATGGTGGGGTGCTTGGCTGCGTCGAAAAAGTCGGGCTTTTTCAGGTGGGCGTTGAAGGCCTCGGTGCCGGTGTTGATGGAATCGGCTTGGATGGTCAACTTCACTGAGCCTGTTTTGGCGGCACGGTCAAATTGCACCACGCCTTCTTTTTTGTCAAAGCGGCCACGGTTGGTGGAGGTGCCAAAGTGGGTCACTTCAAAGGTGACAAAGGTGTGGGTGGGATCGATGTTGTAGGTGGCTGCTTGGGCTTGTGTGCCGGTGAAAGCGGCCACAGCCAGGGCGGCTGCAAGAACGGTAGTGCGCATGGAAAAACTCCTGTTGGTTGAGGGAAAGGGAAACTTAAAGCTTGGCAACACCGGTGAGTGCAAATTTGAATTTCACTTGCACGTCGTCAGCCACCATCGAGGTGTCGGACCATTCGTTGTCGCCAATTTTGAAGGCCAAGCGCTTGAGTGCAAATGCGCCGACCGCTGTGGTGTTGGCACCCGCTTGGGTGAGGGTGACGGGGACCAGCACAGTTTGCGTGGCGCCTTTGATGCTGAGCTTGCCAGCCACTTCAAACTTGCCAGCACCCAAGGCCTTCACCGATGTGGATTGGAACGAGGCTTGCGCGAACTTGGCAGTGTTGAACCATTCGGCTTTGGGTAACTCGGCATCGGTTTCTTTCACGCCCAGCGTGGCACTGGTCATGTCCACGGTGAAGGCGATGTTGGCTTGGTCTGGTTTGCTCGGAGTGAAAACAATCTTCGCATTGAATTTTTGAAATCGACCTTCCACGGGCACGCCCATTTGCTTGCTGACAAACACAATCTCACTTTGCGCAGGCACCAGCTGTTGGGCCAACGCGGGCAGGCTACAGGCGAGAAGAACAAACGCGATCAAACGGTGTTTCAAAGGAGAAGCATTCATGATGGTCATTTCAGTGGGAACCAGGGAGTATGCGTTGAATCAGGCGGTGTTTGTGCAGCCATTGGTGTTGGATGGCGGCGGCCACATGCAGCACCACCAGGGCCATCATCGCCATCGCGCTGATTTCGTGCCACGGTTTGATGAGTTCGGCCAAGGCTTTGTCCACCGGCACAAAGTCGGGCAGGGGCAGCACGCCAAACACCACAATCGGAAAACCAGAAGCTGAGCTGTAGGCCCAGCCGACCAAGGGCACGATGAAAAACAAAGCATAGAGCGCATGGTGCGTGGCGTGGTGCGCTACACGCTGCCAGGCTGGCATGGCCTGTACCAAGGCATCCGGCAATGCG
>JBIIPF010000276.1:0-2666 GCA_044342755.1 Limnohabitans sp.
CAAGTCCTCACGCACCAAGGGTTCGCCACCTGAAAAACCACACTGCACACTGCCAGCGGCACGTGCATCGCGCAACACCTTGAACCATTCTTCGGTACTGAGTTCTGCACCGCTTTGCGTGTAGTCGATCGGGTTGTAGCAAAACACACAATGCAGCGGACAGCTGTAGGTGATTTCAGCCAACAACCACAAGGGTGGGCCGACCGTGGGTGTGGTCGGCATGGTTGACAAGCCTGCAGGTGCGACAACTTCGCTCATGTGTTCACCCAACCTTGTTGACCTGCAATGTCCAAAAAGGCCAAAACATCGGCTTGCAAGCCGGTCGTGCCGAAATCGGCCTCCAAATCAGCGATCAAGGTGTGAACGGTTTTTTCGCCATTCAGCCGACGCATGATTTCGCCAGCACTGCCATTGAGCTTGACCATGCCCTCGGGGTAAAGCAAGACCCAACACTGCTGGACCTCTTCCCATTGCAAACGAAACATGCTGGCCACGCTGGGCGTGCTGTTCAAAATGTCGTCCACATCATTCATGCTTTGGGACCTGTGATTTCAACCTGGCACTGGTCCAGCATGATGGCGTCGGCCAAGGCCCACAGCACATTGAGTTTGAACTGCAAAATATCCAACGCGCGCTCTTGCAAGGCTCGGGTTTGACTGAAGTATTGCAAGGTGAATGTGAGGCCGTGCGCCACATCACGCCTGGCTTGGGTCAAGCGGTTTTTGAAATACTGCAAACCCGCAGGGTCTACCCAAGGGTATTGCGCGGGCCAAGTGTCGATGCGTTGCTGGTGAATGTGCGGTGCAAACAATTCAGTGAGGCTGGACGCCACCGCTTCTTGCCAAGGTTGCTGGCGGGCGAAGTTCACATACGCATCCACCGCAAAGCGACTGGCAGGCGCCACAAAACGCAATGAAGTGACATCGTCACGGCTCAAGCCCACGGCTTGGCCCAAGTGAATCCAAGCCTCGATGCCGCCCTCGTCTTGCACCCCACCCATGTTGATGCCGTCATGGTCCAGGATGCGCAGAATCCACTCGCGCCGAATCTCACGGTCATCGCAGTTGGACAAAATGGCCGCGTCTTTGAGAGGGATGGAAATTTGATAGTAAAAACGGTTGGCCACCCAGCCGCGCAATTGCGCTGCATTGAGCTTGCCCTGCGCCATCATCACGTGAAACGGATGGTTGATGTGGTAGCTGCTGCTTTTGCCACGCAGCAAGGTTTCAAACTCTTCAGCGCTCCACGGAGTGCGTGTATCCACAAACGCTTCGTTCATCAGGTTGTTCACAGCGTGATCTCCATGCCGTCATAGGCCACCTCAATACCGTGCGCTGTCAAGGTTTGGCGTTGCGGGCTTTGTTCGTCCAAGATGGGGTTGGTGTTGTTGATGTGAATCAGCACTTTGCGCACCTGGTTGGGGAGTTTGTCCAGCCATTCGATCATGCCGTCGGGCCCGGTTTGCGGCAGATGGCCCATGGAGCGCGATGTTTTCTTGGATGCACCCAAGGCAATCATTTCATCATCGGTCCAAAGCGTGCCGTCCACCAACACACAATCGCTGGCTTGCATCGCCGCCCACACGTGGGGCTCCATCTGACCCAAGCCGGGCGCATAAAAGAGTTTTTTGCCGGTGGCAGCATCCACAACAGACAGCCCCACGTTGTCGCCGGGTTGTGGTTTGTCCCGGTGCGGTGAATAAGGTGGCGCGTTGCTGAGCAGCGGCAGTGCGGAAAAGGCCAGCCCATCCAGACCTTTGATAGCGAAGGTGTCCTCTAAGGACAGCGCTTGCCAATCGATGCCGCAGTAATGCTCGAGCACCTTGAACAAGGGGTTGCCACTGGTCAGGTCTTCACGCACCAAAGGGTGGCAATACAAGGGCAAACGTTGGCGGTGCTCACGCAACATGAGCAAACCGGTGGTGTGGTCAATTTGCGCGTCCATCAGCATCACAGCCGCAATGCCGGTGTCACGCAAGGCGCGGGCAGGCTGCAAGCCGGGAAAGGCTTTGATTTGCTGCAAGACATCAGGGGAAGCGTTCACCAGCAGCCAGTCTGTGCTGTTGGCGCTGATGGCGATAGAAGATTGGGTGCGGGAGCGGTGATGGGGGCTGCCAGCGCGCACTGCGCTGCATTGGGGGCAGTTGCAATTCCACTGTGGGAATCCACCGCCAGCGGCCGAGCCAAGCACATGAATTTTCAAAATAAAGCCGCTATTTCACTCAAAAAGAAAAAAGTCTGCCAGGTTGCCCTGACAGACCGGCTGATTTCAGCGATTCGCGATGTACATGGTGATTTCGAAACCAAAACGCATGTCGCTAGCTGCAGGTGTTTGCCATTTCATGGTGTATCTCCAAAAGTGTGCCGCTTGTTGCGGTGAGTCGTGTACAGAACCATTCCGAACACAGGTATGAACTGTGCCCTGAAGGTGCAGGCTGCACCATCGGTAGGACATGGAATTGCACCTCATGAATTTCAGGATATGGGCCTAGGGTTTCCCCCTTGGGGGCGATGAAGGGGCTGGCCCATGGCCAAAGCGAATAGGATTCAAGCATGTCTCAAGACCCCGCCAATGCTTTATTTCCACCAATTGAACCGTTTCATCACGGCTTCTTACCCACGACGGACGGCCACCGAGTTTATTTTGAGCAATGTGGCCACCTCAGT
>JBIIPF010000277.1:0-2661 GCA_044342755.1 Limnohabitans sp.
ATTTGAATTGCGCAGGTGTTTTCAACCCGGGGTTGCTGGGGCGATCTTGCTGCGCCGCCAAGGCTGCCAACTCACCAAAACGCGCTGATGGGCCGGCAGGGTGGCTGACCACACCGTCTTTCACCATGCACTCGGCAGCAGGCACTTGCCATTGCTTGGCCGCGGCGGCTACCAACATGGCGCGGGCACTGGCACCGGCTTGGCGCATCGGCAACCACAGGTCTTTCATGCTGGAAGAACCGCCAGTGGCATTCAAGCCAATTTCGCGCATGGTTTTCTTCGTCATCCATTGGGCAAATTGCTTCACGCGGCCTTGATCATCAGGATGAAAGGGCAGGCCATCGGCGGCCACCGATTGGTTGTTGTAAATGTGGTCAAAACCGGATGTTTCAAAGCGGATTTGGTCCCAGCGGGCATCCAGCTCGTCGGCCAGCATCATGGCCAAACCGGTGTAGACGCCTTGACCCATTTCGCTGCGGGCCATGACCACGCTCACCTGATCGTCGCTGCCAATGCGCACCCAGCCATTCAAGGCAGTTTGTCCCTGCACCTCGGGCAAGTCTGCGGAGGGCATCAAACGTTGGCGGGGTGGCAGCACGCTCCAACCCACCACCAAAGCCCCTGTGCCCAGGGCGATGCCGCCCAAAAGATGTCTGCGTTTCATGTCTGTCCCAGTTGTTATATTGATTGGATGCAAGCAACCGATTCCATTCCAAGCATTGGCTTGATCATCGTTGGCGATGAAATATTGTCAGGCAAGCGCCAAGACAAGCATTTGACCAAGGTCATCGAACTGCTGTCTGAACGCGGGTTGCACCTGGGTCACGCCGACTATGTGGGCGACGACCCCGTGCGCTTGACCCAAACCCTGCGCCGATCTTTTGAGACGCCAGGTGTGGTCTTTTCCTGCGGCGGCATCGGGGCCACGCCCGACGACCATACCCGTCAATGCGCTGCCTTGGCGTTGGGCCAAGACTTGGTGCTGCACCCGCAGGCCAAGTTGCTGATTGAAGAACGCGCTCGCGAGATAGCCACTGAACAAGGCGTGGCGTTCGACACCTACCAAGCCACGCATCAACACCGCCTGGAGATGGGGCGTTTCCCAGCCGGTGCAGACATCATTCCCAACCCCTACAACAAGATTCCTGGCTTCAGCTGCCAAGGCTCGGCGGGGCGGGTGCATTTCGTCCCTGGCTTTCCGGTGATGGCCTGGCCCATGTTGGCCTGGGTCCTCGACACCTGCTACGCCGCGTACTTTCAACAAGGGGCTTACCAAGAAAAATCGGTCATCGTCATGGGCAGCATGGAAGCCACGCTCACGCCCTTGATGCAGCGCCTGGAGACGCAGTTTGCAAGCATCAAGGTGTTCAGCTTGCCCAGTGTGGACCACCCCGAATACGGCCGCCACATCGAATTGGGGGTCAAAGGGCCGCCAAACTTGGTTGAACCAGCTTTTTTGCACATGCTGGCAGGACTGCACGAAATTGGTGCAAAATTAGGCCCTGAATTGGTGCGAAATTAAAAACGCCTTAAAACGGTGCATTGATTGAGCATCTGGAATCAGCCAAATTGCTTGTGTCTGGCCATGTTTGCGCCTGAAATGCGGGCGCTTGGCCCATGTGGGTTGATCTTTTTCAACTTTCTGTCTGCAAGCTTGGTGTGGCACAAAAGATGCAAGACAATGACCATCTCTGATTTTTTCAAACCAACCTCTCCAGGAGAAATTGATGGCCAAGACCGTCGCCGACGTCATGAAGGACGTCAAGGAACACGAAATCAAGTTTGTAGATTTTCGTTTTACCGATACCCGTGGCAAAGAACAGCACGTGAGCGTGCCCATTTCTCACTTCAATGAAGACAAGTTCACCGAAGGCCATGCTTTTGACGGTTCATCCATCGCTGGTTGGAAAGGCATCGAAGCCTCAGACATGTTGTTGATGCCTGACCCCAACACCGCCTTCATCGACCCCTTTTTCCAAGAATCCACCCTGGTGTTGTCTTGCGACGTGCTCGAACCCGGTGACGGCAAAGCCTACGACCGCGACCCCCGTTCCATCGCCAAACGTGCTGAAGCCTATTTGAAATCCTCAGGCATTGGCGACACGGCTTACTTCGGTCCAGAACCCGAGTTCTTCATTTTTGACAACGTGCAATGGGGCAATGAAATGTCCGGCGCGTTTTTCAAAATCGACGAGTACGAAGCCCCTTGGAACACTGGTGCCAAGCTCGAAGGCGGCAACCGCGGTCACCGTCCCACCGTCAAAGGCGGCTACTTCCCCGTTCCTCCCGTGGACAGCACCCAAGATCTGCGTGCCGAAATGGTCATGATCTTGGAAGAAATGGGCATCCCCGTTGAAGTGTTCCACCACGAAGTGGCTGGCGCTGGTCAAAACGAAATCGGCACCAAGTTCAGCACCTTGGTTGAGCGCGCCGACTGGACGCAAAAACTGAAGTATGTGGTGTGGAACGTGGCCAATGCCTATGGCAAAACCGCCACCTTCATGCCCAAGCCTTTGGTCGGCGACAACGGCTCTGGCATGCACGTTCACCAGTCCATCTGGAAAGACGGCAAAAACCTGTTTGCAGGCAAAGGCTACGCTGGTCTGAGCGACACCGCTTTGTTCTACATCGGCGGCATCATCAAACACGCTCGCGCCCTGA
>JBIIPF010000278.1:0-2652 GCA_044342755.1 Limnohabitans sp.
CCTGTACGAGCGCCACAAGGCCCTGACCTACCCGCGTACCGATTCCAAGCACCTGCCCGAAGACTATTTGCCCACCGTGAAAGAGACCATGCAAATGCTGGCCAACAGTGGCATGGGCCACCTGGCACCGTTTGCCAAAACCGCCATCGCACAGGGCTACATCAAGCCGAGCAAAAAGGTGTTTGACAACGCCAAGGTCAGCGATCACTTTGCCATCATCCCCACGCTGGAAGCGCCCAGTGGTTTGTCGGATGCCGAGCAAAAACTCTACGACTTCGTGGTGCGCCGCTTCATCGCTGTGTTCTATCCACCTGCGCAGTTCATGGACACCACCCGCATCAGCCAAGTGGCTGCGGCCGGCAAAACCCACCACTTCAAAACCACCGGCCGCGTGCTGGTCGAGCCCGGTTGGCAAGCCATTTACGGCAAAGAAGTGGACGAAGAAGAAGACAAAGAGTCCGGCAAGATTTTGGTCAAGCTCAATGCGGGCGAACAACCCAAGGTGAGCGAGGCCGAGCCCAAGGGCTTGAAAACCCGCCCACCTGCGCGCTACACCGAAGCCACCTTGTTGGGGGCCATGGAGAGTGCGGGCAAGCAGGTGGAAGACGACGAGCTGCGCGAAGCCATGCAAGAAAAGGGCTTGGGCACACCGGCCACACGCTCGTCCATCATTGAAGGTTTGCTCAACGAGAAATACATGTTGCGCGATGGCCGCGAATTGATACCCACGGCCAAAGCGTTTCAGCTGATGACGCTGCTGCGCGGCTTGGGCGTGGAAGAACTCTCACGCGCCGACCTGACCGGCGACTGGGAATTCAAGCTCTCGCAAATGGAAAAAGGCCAGCTCTCGCGCGAGGCCTTCATGCAAGACATCGCCGAGATGACCGGGCGCATGGTGAAAAAAGCCAAGGAATACGACCGCGACACCATCCCCGGCGACTACGCCACGCTCACCACCCCCTGCCCCACATGCGCCGGCGTGGTGAAAGAAAACTACCGCCGCTACACCTGCATCGGCTTGCCCGGTGCTGTTGCCAAGACCAATGCCGATGGCGAGATTGAAGGCCCGGGCTGCGGCTTCTCGTTTGGCAAAACACCGGCTGGTCGCACCTTTGAGCCCGCCGAGGTGGAGCAGTTTTTACGCGATAAAAAAATCGGCCCACTGGACGGCTTTCGCTCCAAAGCGGGCTGGCCGTTCACCGCCGAGATGGCTTTGAAATACAACGAGGAAGAAAAAAACTGGAAGCTGGAGTTTGATTTCGGCGATGACAAAAACGCCGAGAGCGGCGAGATCGTCGAGTTTGGCGACGCTGAAAACTTAGGCGCTTGCCCCAAGTGCGGCAGTGCAGTGCACGAGCACGGCGCCAACTACGTGTGCAGCAAAGCCGTGCCCACCAACGCCCAGCCCACGCCCAGCTGCGACTTCAAAACCGGCCGCGTGATCTTGCAACAAGTGATCGAGCACGACCAGGTGAAGAAGTTGCTTGCCGAGGGCAAAACCGATTTGTTGGAAAAGTTCGTCTCCAACAAAACACGCCGCGCCTTCAAGGCCTACCTCACCTACGACGCCGAAGCCGGCAAGGTGAGCTTTGCGTTTGAGCCCAGCAAATACCCGAAAAAGGGCGGCGCACCCACCACCCGCGCCTTGGCCAAAGCCGCTGGCAAAACCATGCCCGGCAAAAAGACGCCTGCAGCCAAGAAAGCGGCGAAAGCACCCAAAGAAGCCAAGCCCAAAGCCCCGCGCAAAGCCGCTGCGGGCAAAGCGCCCAGCGCCGCATTGGCCGCCGTCATTGGCTCAGAAGCCGTGGCCCGCACCGAGGTGATGAAAAAGCTCTGGGACTACATCAAGGCGCAGGGTCTGCAAGACCCGAAAGACAAACGCACCATCCACGCCGACGCCAAGCTCAAAGCGGTGTTTGGCAAGGATTCGGTGGGGATGTTTGAGATTGCGGGCTTGATAGGGCCGCATTTGAGTTGATGCCCTGCACAGCAGCGCGTGCTGCTGTCGTGAAGTAGCTTGTAGTGAGAAACACGCCCTTTTTCACACCTTTGATCACCAACGGTCCGATGAAATCTCGAATAGGGCCTACTCCCACTGGATCTTGCCAACGCTTGGCTTGCAGGTAAATCGTGTCTAGCCCTAATGGGTCTTCATTAATGATGCCGTCAATTCCATTGTCTGCACTTTGTTGAGTTACCTGGCCTGCGTTAGCGCGTTTTCCGCCATAGCCCATAGCCACCAACAATTGAGCAACCAAATGCTCGAAGAACTGAGGTGGTGCAGCCAAGTGCATGGCAGCGATGAGAATTGACGAGCGGGAGGGTGGTTTCTTCATACGTTAAAAATCAATCAATTTCCAACAAAGCCCTGTCCCGCTCCAACTCCGCTTGCAACTCCGCCTCGGTGGGCATGACCGCTTGGTATTTGCTGGCAAACAGTTGGGCTTTATCGGCCAGCAGCGAGTACTTGGCGACAGCTGCATTGCGCTCTGAGCAAAGAATCAGCCCCAGCGTCGGGTTGTCGCCCTCTTGGCGGTGCTGTTCGTCGAACACCCGCAAATGCTTTTGCCGCGCCACAAACGCAAAGCCTTTGCCCAGCTCCAGCAAAAATGTTTGCAACTGATCCAGCAGGCCTTGCTCCAGGTCTTTTTC
>JBIIPF010000279.1:0-2645 GCA_044342755.1 Limnohabitans sp.
CTGGTATTTTTGCGGTGGGCGACATCAACCACTATCCTGGCAAACGCAAGCTCATCCTCAGCGGTTTTCACGAAGCCACCTTGGCCGCTTTCGGCGCAGCGGCTTACCTGAACCCCGGCCAAAAAATCCCGCTCGAATACACCACGGCCTCGCCCAGACTGCACAAGTTGTTGGGTGTTTGAACCTGACAGGCTTTGGGGCAGCAACCCTTGGACAGGGTTGGCGCGGCGACCAAAGCCCCTCATACGCTGGCCTACAATGTTGAGGCCATTCCTTGTTGGGGTGGCTTCCGCTAGGGGTGCTGAGGTTTTCACAAACCAAGGCTGAGAAAGTCCCTTTGAACCTGATTGAGGTAATCCTCGCGCAGGGAAGCATGGCCCACACATCGCTGCTCTCCTCAGCCTTTGCAGGCCTCGCCGAACTGCCATTCTTTTTGAAAGAACAAGATGGCAAACACATCACACAACGAATCCTTGGCACCCGTCGGTGCCGATCAACGCGTCTTTGGCTGGTACAGCCACGCCTCCCTTTGGTTCTCCTTGGGGGTGGGCTTGCTGGTGATTCAACTGGGCGCTTACCTGGTGCCCGCCGTAGGCACACAAGACGCCCTGCTGGCCATCGTTTTGGGCTCGGTGTTGGGCGCAGGCTTGCTGGGCTGGGTGGCCAAAATCGCTTGCGACACCGGTTTGTCCAGCGCCGGTTTGATGCACCAGGTGTATGGCAGCTCCTTCGCCCGCTTGCCGGTGCTGCTCAACATCGTGCAATTGGTGGGTTGGACCACCTTTGAACTGGTGGTGATGCGCGACGGCACCTTGGCCATGTTTGGCAACAGTTGGTGGGGTGCGGCCCTGACCGCCACATTGCTGTGGGGCACCGTCCTCACTCTGCTGACCACCGGCTCCATGCTGGGCTTGGTGCGCAGTTTTGTCAGCCGCTTTGGCTTGCCCTTGGTGGTGCTGTCCTTGCTGTGGCTGAGCTATCAGTTTGTCGGCTTGTTGCACGCCCAAGGTTGGGCCGCGTTTTGGAACCGCCCCGGCACCGGCGAGAAAAGCATGTTGTCGGCCATGGACTTGGTGATCGCCATGCCGGTGTCTTGGTTGCCCTTGATTGCCGACTACGCCCGCCACGGCAACAACAGCAAAACCGCTTTGAGCGGCAGCTGGATCGGCTACGCCATTGCCAACATGTGGTGCTATGCCTTGGGTGTGATGGTCATCAGCGTATCGGCCCCCGACGCGAATTTGGTCAACACCTTGTTGCTGGCACAAGCCGGTTTGTTGGCGCTGGGATTGATCTTGCTCGACGAGTTGGACAACGCTTATGGCGATGTGTACTCGGCTTCGGTGAACAGCCACAGCCTGTGGTCGCGCCTGAGTGTGAAGCACTGGGGCTTGGCCATCGCTGTGCTTTGCACCGCTTTGGCGGTGGTGCTGCCGATGCACGACCTGGAACCGTTTTTGCTGCTGCTGAGTTCGGTGTTCGTGCCGCTCTATGGTGTCATCTTGGGCCGCTTGGGTGCAGGCGCAACGGCCTCAGCGCCAGCGTCTGTCAACTGGGGCGCAGCCCTGATTTGGTTGTCTGGCATTGCGGTGTTTCACGCCACTGCCAACTGGGCCCCGCAATTTGGCGCGGCACTGCCAACCCTGGCCTTGACCTTCGCACTGGCGTGGTTCAGCCGCCCGGCGTCGGTTGCGGTTTCACATGCATGACCAGGGGTTGAAAGCCATGGTTCAAAGGTCCATGACCCTGACCGGTGCGCACCTGTGCGCCCGTGGCGATGGCTTGCAAGATGTACTGCCGCGCATGGGCCACCGCTTGGGACAGCGTGTAGCCCAGCGCCAAATGCGCCGCCATCGCCGAGGACAGGCTGCAGCCGGTGCCGTGCACGTTGTGGCTGTGGATGCGCGCCGAGGTGAACACCTCGCTGGCCTGGCCCGCTTGGGTGAGCACATCCACCACCTCGTTGCCCTGCACATGGCCGCCCTTGAGCAACACCGCTTGCGCGCCAAGCGCTTGCAAATCGTCAGCAGCGGTTTGCAACTGCGTCACCTGGCTCAAGGGGCGACCCAACAGCAGCGCGGCCTCGTCCAAATTGGGGGTCACGACTCGCACACGGGGAAACAATTCGCGCACCAAGACCGACACGGTTTCCTCGGCAATCAAGCGGTCGCCGCTGGTGGCCACCATCACCGGGTCGAGCACCACGTTTTGAAGTTGGTAGTGGTCAATCGCCCAGGCCACCACCTCGACGACGTCAGGCGAATGCAGCATGCCAATCTTCACGGCGTCCACGCCAATGTCGTCGAGCACCGACTGCAACTGCGCTTTCAAAAACGCAGCCGGCACGCCGTGGATGGCCTGCACGCCTTGGGTGTTTTGCGCGGTCAGTGCGGTGATGGCGGTCATGCCGAAGCAGCCCAACGCGCTGAAGGTTTTCAAATCGGCTTGGATGCCCGCGCCGCCGCCGCTGTCCGAGCCGGCAATCGTCAACACGCGAACGTATTGGCCGGTGAATTCAGGTGTGTTCATGCTGCTGATTATGTCGGGGTGGCCGCATGACCCCGAAAAACTGCGTGGTTTTGGGTGCGGGCTTGATGGGGCGACTCATGGCTTGGGGCTTGCTGCAAGCCGGTCACCGGGTGCAG
>JBIIPF010000280.1:0-2643 GCA_044342755.1 Limnohabitans sp.
GCTGTCAAAGTTTGATTTCTTGGCTTCTGACAAGTCCAAATCGGCGATCAATTGCCACACCGCGATGGACGCATTTTTCACCCAAGGGGTGCGAATTTGGCTGAACCAGCCCATGACATGCGTCAGGGTGATGCGCGGAATCCGGTTGGTGAGCAAGAAGTTCAGGTCCTCATGGGCACCTATTTTTTGAAAGAGTTGTCGAATAGTCATCATTTTTTCATCCTGGCGTCATACAAAGGAGTTTTCGAAAAAGAGGTCACCAACATGGATGGTTTTGAAACGCTTTTGGTTGTGGGCACCTGGGGGCTTGCTGCCTTGGTCGGTATCAACTTGCTGATGAAAGTCACCCAACGCTTGCAGCTGTCGTTGGCCAAACACCCTTCGCTCGGCGGCCATCTGCGTATGGCCAAACGCGTGGCCAAGTGGATACCCGGCTACAACTATGGTCCTGAGCGTTGGTTTGACATAGATGGCGCTCCTGCATCGGTGGCCATGCAAAGACGCCATGCCTTGCAAAACCTGGGCGCACAGTTGCAGTCGCGCAGCCCGCAAACCTTGGCGCAAACAGAGGCCACCAAGCCGATGGTGTCGGACTTGCAATTGATCAGCCAATACCGCGTGCCGTTTCAATTTCGCAGCGTGTTGGCGCAGCACATCAAGACAGGTAGCTTTTGGCGAGAAAGCCAGGGCGTGTGGTTGACCGATTTGGACGGCAACCAGTTCATCGACGTCACAGGCTCGTATGGCGTGAATTTGTTTGGCATGGACTTTTACAGAAGCTGCATCCAAGAAGGTGCAGACATGGCGTCCAAACTCGGCCCCGTCTTGGGCTCTTACCACCCCTGCGTGTTGGACAACGTGCAGCAACTTTGCGCCATTTCCGGTCAAGACGAGGTGTCGTTTCACATGTCGGGCACCGAGGCCGTGATGCAAGCCGTGCGCTTGGCGAGATACCACAGCAAGAAACGCAAAATTGTGCGCTTCACCGGGGCCTACCATGGCTGGTGGGATGACGTGCAACCCGGCCCGGGCAACCCGATGCCACCCTCGTCTGACACCCTCACGCTGAATGAAATGCATCCCAACACCTTGCGGGTGCTGCGCAACCGTTCGGACATTGCTTGTGTGTTGGTCAATCCTTTGCAAGCCATGCACGTGAACAAAGCGGCCCCCACCGATTCGACCCTGGTGGATGGTGGACGCCAAGTGCATTACGACAAAGCCGCTTACAAAGCTTGGTTGGCGCAACTGCGCGAAGTCTGCACAGACAAAGGCATCGCCTTGATTTTGGACGAGGTGTTTCTGGGCTTTCGCTTGGCGCCGGGCGGCGCGCAAGAATACTTCGACGTCCGCGCCGATATGGTGACTTACGGCAAAACCTTGGGTGGCGGTTTGCCGGTGGGTGTGGTGTGTGGCAAGACCCCATGGATGAAGCGGTTTAGCGACGACAAGCCAGGGGATATTTGTTTTGCGCGAGGCACTTTCAACGCCCACCCGTATGTGATGGCGACCATGAATGTGTTTTTGCACCGCTTGCAAACGCCTGCGGTGAAAGCCCAATACAAGCAAGCCTCTGTGGTTTGGCAATCGCGACAAGACCGTTTGAATGCCGCCTTGCAGACTGCACAGTTGCCTGTGCATGTGGCTGGTATGGAGACCGTGTGGTCGGTGCTGTTTGATGTGCCCAGCCGCTATAACTGGATGTTTCAATACTATTTGCGGGAACAAGGCATTGCACTCAGTTGGGTAGGGTCGGGGCGCATGATCTTCAACTTTGAGTTTGACGACACCACCTTTGAGCTGTTCACCCAACGCTTCATCAAAGCCGCGCAGCGCATGCAAGAAGATGGATGGTGGTGGACCCCTGAGCATCAAAACAACCGCAACATCCGTCGGCAAGTGCTGAAAGAAATGTTGCGGCTGCGGTGGGCTTAATGCTGATGACCAACATGGTCCATGGGGTCGATCCATTCACCACGCATCAAATGCAAAGGTGACTTGTAGTAAAGCTTGATGTCATGGAACGGGTCGGTGATGATTTTGAAAGCCCATGCCAAACCAGCCGTCAAGCTTTCTTGCTTCCAAAGTTGCAACACGCGAAACAACAAACCAGCGACACCTAAAAACAACCAAGCCATGGCGGTCATGCGAACCGGTGTGTCTTCGTAAGCCTCTGGCACAGCCCAAGCCAAATACTGCGGCATCCAATAGGCCACCACGGGGATGGCCGCGCAGATGCTGAGCAAGACGATTTTGCGGTTCAAGTTGTAGCCGACCTTGATTTCTTCCTTGTACTCGTGGGTGGCTTGGTTCACTTCGTCAAAGCCTTTGGGTTCGAAGAAAAAGTGGCCAATCTGGCGAGTGGTCATCGAAATCAACCATGCAATCAAGGCCGACACCACGGGATCGATGAACAAGTAAACATAGGCCACCAAAAAGGAAATGGCACTGATCAAATGCAAGGCTTGGTTGACGCGGCTGTGGTGGTAATAGCGGTGGTCGTCCCAGCGTTGCGTTTGAAGGGTCTGCAAAAGTTGACGCATGAAATCTCCTGTGAGTGAAAGGTGCCACTGAAATGTCACGTTTTCAGATGAAAATTTCATGACATTCAAATTGTCACGAAACTGTTGCAATTGCCGTTCA
>JBIIPF010000038.1:0-10464 GCA_044342755.1 Limnohabitans sp.
CTTGACCACGGTACCGTCGTAGCTGGGTTTGAAATCGCGCATCATCGGCATGCCCGCGGCCGTGACGATGTCTTTGGTGTAACAAAGGTCTTTCAAGGCAATGGGCACACCATGCAGCGGACTGAGTATGTGTCGGCGCATGATCATGGCGTCAGCCTCACGCGCCTGGTGCAAGGCGGCCTCATGGGTGACGGTGGCATAAGACAGCAAGCGCTTGTCCAAACGCTCAATGCGCTGGAGCATCATCTGGGTGAGCTCCACACACGACAGTTTTTTGCTGTGCAACAAGCCTGCCAATGCGTACGCGTCTAAAAAGGCCAGTTGGTCGTCAGTCACATTGAGCTTCCTGCGAATGCCATTCAGGTGGCCTGGGTGGCATGCGAACCATGTGCCGCCGCCCCGCCCAGCCGACCCAAAATGCGGCAATAGCCTTGGGCATCGATGGTGGCCAAGTCGCCCGTGTGCAGCCAGCCAGCCTCATCGATCGCTTCAGCCGTTTGCGCTGCGTTTTCCCAGTAGCCGCGCATCACCAGGTAGCCACGCACACACAATTCGCCGGGTGTGCCCACCGGCACCATCCGACCCTGTGGGTCCACCACCTTGGCTTGCACGTGGGGATGAATTCGACCCACGCTGCTCACGCGTCGCTCGAGCGGGTCCGCGACATGCGATTGAAACGACAGGGGTGAGGTCTCTGTTTTGCCCAAGCCCACGGTGATCTGCTTCAGGTTGAGTTGGCGCACCACGGCTTGCATGGTTTCAGTGGCGCAAGACGCACCCGCCATGATGCCGGTGCGCAGCAGGCTGAAGTCCTTGTTCGCGATGTCGGCGTCCGCCAGCATCGCCTCGAAGTGGGCGGGTTCGCCATGCAGTGCGGTGCATTGCTGTTGAACCACCGCGTGGATGGTTTGCGCCGCATCGAATCGGGCACTGGGAAACACCATGGCAGCCCCCACAGCGGTGCAACTCAGTGCACCCAACACCATGCCAAAGGATCGGTACAGGGGCACGGGAATGCAGACACGGTCGTTGTGCGTCAATGCCATGGCCTTGGCTGCAAAGCGTGCGTTGTTTACCATGCTGAAGTGCGAGAGCGTGACCCCTTTGGCTTGGCCTGAGCCATGGTTGGTGAACTGAATGCTGATCGTGTCGTCGGGGTCCAGCGCCGCCGACAAACCCTTCAACCGTGCATGTTGTGCCGGACCGGCTTGTTTCAAAAAATCTTTGAAACGCAAGGCCCGAAGCGGGACGGCTTGTTTGGCGGCATCGTGGCTAGGCCATGAGACATCGTCCAACACCACCACATGCTTCAAATGCGCGAGCTTGAGCGACACCAAATCACCGGCTGGCCCGGGGCGGTCTATTTCGGGTGCCCATTGGCGCAGGGTTTCGAGTTGCTCATGGGCATCGACACCACGGCTCATCACCAGCAGCCGACAACGCACGCTGTTCAAGATCTGTTCCAGCTCGTCGCTGTTGCAAGCCGGATTGATGTTGACCAAGACCGCGCCGATGCGGGCAGCTGCAAACAGGGTCAACAACCACTCGAGGCGGTTGGGTGCCCAGATGCCCACGCGGTTGCCACGGCGGATACCCAAGGCCAACAAGGCGGCGGCCAGGTTGTCGGACTGTTGTTGCAAGTCGTACCAACTCAGGCGCTGTTGTTGCGCCACAAACACGGCTGCATCGCGAGAGCCATGGCGCACCACCGCGCGGTCTAGCAATTGGGGAATCGTCATGAAATGCAGGGATGCACTGGTGGGACCCGCCACATACGACAACGCACCCGGGGGGCTCAGACCTTGGTCTGCCCCGCCTTGGACCCAATCAGAAAGGAATGGATTTTTAGACACGCTGGCTGGTTTTCAATAAAGCAAACAAGGCGCGGCGATTCAGAAGTTGCGCCAATCACCGGCCTGCTCGAAGGCATGGGCTGCGCGGTAGATGGTGGACTCGTCCCAGTGCTTGCCCACCAATTGCATGCCAATCGGCAGGCCATTGGACATGCCACAAGGCACGCTCATCGCTGGGTGGCCGGTCACGTCCAATGGGCAGGTGTTGCCCAGCATTTCCAAGGCGCGTTGCACATAGAGCTTCAAAGAGGCGTTGGCAGGTGGCAAAGGTGTGGCCTTCATCGGCAAGGTGGGCCACAACAACAAGTCGTAGCGCGACAGTGCATCGTCATAGGCCTTGGCCAACACCCGACTGAGGTTTTGTGCTTTGGCGTAGAAATGGCCCCGATAATTTTTGATGAAGTACTCACCGGCCATCATCGACACCTTCAGGGAGGGCGACAACTCGTCGGCACGTGAACGCCAAGCGGAGTGGGCATCGAGCAAACTGGTGGTGTACAAGCCTTTCCAGTTGAAACCCATGCCATTGCCATTCATCATTTGCGCTTGCAAACCTTCCACGGCAATGGCGGTCCAAATGGCCGGTCCGTCCATGTGCATGGGCACCGACACGTCTTCCACAATCGCGCCCATGGAACGCAAACGATCGGCGGCTTGACGCACTTTGTGGTCCACATCGGGTTCGCTGTCTGCGCGGTTGAAACCTTCGAGCAAGACGCCGATGCGCAAACCAGAAACACCACGGCCCAAAGCCGCGGTGTAGCGGTCGACGCGGGGGCTGTATTGGCGCGGATCCAAACCATCGGCACCGGCAATCACTTCCAACAACAAAGCGTTGTCAGCCACAGTGGCCGTCATGGGTCCGGCATGGTCGATGGTGGCTTCGATGGGCATGACACCGGTGTAAGGCACCAAGCCGTGCGTGGGTTTCATGCCGTAAATGCCACACCATGAGGCGGGCATGCGGATCGAACCGCCTTGGTCACCGCCAATCGCCAAGTCAAGCTCGCCCGCGCCCACCAAGGCGGCTGAACCGGAGGAAGATCCGCCAGCTGAATAGCCATAGCGGTAGGGGTTGTGCACGGGGCCGGCTGCATTGGTGTGGCTGCCACCGGACAAGCAAAAATACTCGCAATGGGCTTTGCCCACGATGGTGCCGCCCGCATCCAAAATGCGCGTGACCAAGGTGGCGTCCACATCGGGCACATAGCCTTCCAGTGAAGACGCGCCATTCATCATGGGCACACCGGCCAAGCACACGTTGTCCTTGAGGACGATGCGTTTACCGGCCAAAGGACCATGTACCGCGCCGCGCACTTCACTTTTCACCGCCCAGGCATTCAAGGGGTTGTCGGCTTGGCTGGGCTTGGTGCCAGGGGTGCGTGGATAGCGCACTGGTGGCAGGTTGTCGGGCAACTGGGTCAAGCGGTCGTAGGACTGGAAGGTGCCTTCCATGATTTCGAGGTATTCGGCCACTTCACGCGAAGACATGTTCATGTGCAGCGATTCGACGATGGCGTGCATCTGATCGACAGTAGGACGTTTGACAGTAGACATGATTCCCCCGGGGCCCGTGGCCATTGATGCAGTGGCGCTTGAATGCGAGCGCTTGTTGACAGATGATTTTGAAGATGGTTGTCCGTGTGAACGGCTGTGTTCGGTGTTGTCTTGGTGAGCCACCGATGCCGTTGCTGGTGTGGCCCTGGCTGGTGTGTGCGAGGCCAATGCGCCAGGCTGTTCAGTGGATTTTTTCGTGTGCGCATGGGGTGAATGCGTCATGCGGGCAGACCCCATCCCCAGCAACTCGCTCAAACCACCGCCACTCAATTGGCTGGCGTGCAATTCTTTCAAGATGGTGCCGCGCTCAAACACCGCCACGCGGTGGGCCACATCCAACACCAAATCGAGGTTTTGCTCGACGATGATCAGTGCCAAGCCGTATTCATCGCGCAGTTTGGCCAAGGTGGCGCCAATTTCTTGCACGATGGAGGGCTGGATGCCTTCACTGGGTTCATCCAACAACAACAACCAAGGTTTGGGCATCAAAGCCCGGGCCAAGGCCAAAATTTGTTGCTCACCCCCCGACAAAGAACCGCCTTTGCGGTCGAGCAGCACACGCAAGCGGGGGAATTGATCCACCACACGTTCGACCGATTGCTCTTCGGTTTCACCGATGTCTTCGCGCCAAGCCATGCGCAGGTTTTCCAGGGCGGTCAGGCCGGGCAAGATGCCGCGCCCCTGCGGCACATAGCCAATCCCCATTTGGGAACGCTGGTGGGCGGGCGAGCCTGTGGCATCGGCCCCATCAAGTTCAATGCGCCCCCCCGTTGAAGGCATGAGGCCCATGATGACTTTGAGCAAGGTGGTTTTGCCCATGCCGTTGTGGCCCACAATGCCGACCGCTTCGCCTTCGTGGATTTGCAAATTGACACCATGCAACACTGGCACACGCCCGTAGCCAGCACGTAAATCGGCCACTTGCAGCACCACGTCGGCACGTTCAAATTTGTCTGTGGTGGAGTTCAACTCAGCCATGCTTATTTCGCCCGGTTGCCAATGTAGACCTCGCGCACTTTGGCGTCGTTCATCACCGCTTCAGTGGCCCCTTCCATGAGCACGGCACCTTGGTGCAACACCGTGACCGTGCCACCCAACATGCGCACAAAATTCATGTCGTGGTCCACCACCACCACCGCCGCCTGCTGGTTGATGTCATGGATCAACTCCACCAAACGATCGGCTTCAGCCCCAGTGATGCCTGCTGCGGGTTCGTCCAGCAAGACCAATTTGGGCCGTTGGCACAAGACCAAACCAATCTCCACAATTTGTCGCTGGCCGTGGGCCAGTTCGCCCACGCTGCGTCGCAAGTTGGTTTGTAAACCAAGTTCGGTGACCACGCGGTCAACCTCAGCGGAAGCGCCTTTTTTACCGTGAATGCGGCGTGCCGACAGCCACAGGTTTTCCCACACCGTCAAGCCATTCATGACTGACGGCACTTGAGTTTTGATGCCCACACCGAGTTGCACAATTTCATGTGGCCGCCAGCCGGTGACATCGTGGCCGCGAATGAAGACGCGGCCGTTGCTGTGGTTGATTTGATGCAAGCCCGTGATGCACTTGAACAAGGTGCTTTTGCCTGCACCGTTGGGGCCAATCAGGCAACGCAATTCGCGCTCGCGCAAGTTGAAGTTGACGTTGTTGACGGCCAGCACGCCGCCAAAACGCATGGACAAGTCTCGGGTTTCAACAATCATTTCACTCATGATGTTTCACCGATTTGTGGGCTTGATCTGGGGACTTGGGGGTGCGCCTTTCACCCGCGCGGCGACGCATGCTGTTGTTGCGTGCACGGTTGACACTGCGCTGGTCTTGCTGGCGAATCCAACCCATGATGGTGGGAATCAAGCCACGCGGCAACAACAAAACCACCAACACCAAAATGGCACCAATCACCAAGGAGTTGTCGATCATGGTTTGCTCACCCAAGAGCAGCTTCATGGTGCCCAGCAAAACAGCACCTACCACCGGTCCAATCAAGGTACCCAGGCCACCAGCAATCACCCAGATGATGACTTCCACCGATTGACCCAACCCAAACAAAGCGGGCGTGACGATTTCGGCCCAGCTTGCAAACAAACAACCCGCCAAGCCGGCCATGGCCGCAGACAAAGAAAAAATAGCGGTTTTGTAAGCCGGTGCGTTGTAGCCCAGTAATTCAATGCGCGATTCGTTTTCACGAATACCCAGCAAGATACGGCCAAAAGCGCTGGACATGACCCAGCGAGAAATCAAATAACAAAACACCAGACAAAACAGCACCACGTAATACAAATCGATGCCGTAAATAGGCATGCTGGGGTCACCGGGCACATTCAAAATTGGAAATGCAGGAATGCCGTTGAAGCCGCCCAACCGCGCATTGCCAATGCTGTAAGCGTCCCCAGCTGTCGCGCCCATGAATTTGGCCATGATGAGTGAGAACACCAAGGTGATGACGCCCATGTACACGTCGCTGATGCGGCCATAAAACATCATGGCACCGATCAGGGCCGCCACGAATGCAGGCAACAATATAGCCAGCATCCAAGCAGCCGTGCTTTCACCAAGGTTCATCGCTGTGATGGCATAGGTATAGGCACCCAGACCAAAATAAGCGGCATGACCAAAGCTCAGAATGCCCGCATAGCCCCACATCAAACCCAAGGACAAAGCAAGCAAGGCCCAAATACCCAACAAGGTAGGCGTATGCGTGTCAAAACCTGCCGGCAAAAACACCAAAAGCAAGGTCACTGCGATGATCCAGCCCCAGTGGGTGCGACCGGCACTGGAGAAATTGGCGGCGTCTCCAATCATGGTGCGTTACGGAAAAACCGACCTGTGATGCCTTGGGGCATGAGGCGCAGCAACACAACGGCAAAGGCCAGCATGACAATCTCTCCGATGACAGGGGTGGACCCAAAAGACACAATCTGATTGATGGTGCCAAAAATGACAGAGCTCGACAAAGTACCTGTGATGACAGCCGCACCACCGGTGATGACCGTGATAAAGGCTTTGGCAATATAAGCTCCGCCTGAGGAAGGCAGCAAGCCCGTCAGGGGTGCCAGCACGCCGCCGGCCAAGCCAGACAAAGCAGCACCCACGGTGAAGGTCCACATGTAAACGCGTTTGGGGTCATAGCCCAAAGAAGAAGCCACATCGGCGCTTTGCATGGCACCACGTGCCACCAAACCAAATCGGGTGAAACGCATGACCAACCACATGCTCAACATGAGCAAGGTGGCAATGCCAATGATGAACAGGTTGTAGCCACCCATTTGGAATTCACCCAACTCGTAGCCGGGAATAGGCGCGGGCACACTGACCGCCGTGTTACCGAAAATAAAGGTCACGAGACCGACCATGAGCAGGGACAGGCCCCACGTGGCGAGCATGGTGTCAATCATGCGGCCATACAACTGGCGCACCACCAAGCGCTCGACCACCAAGCCCAAAATACCCACGACCAGCGGTGAAACGATCAACATGGCGAAATAAATATTGACGCCAGCCTTGGCGCAGGCGATGGTGGTGTAGCCGCCAATCATGACGAACTCACCATGGGCGAGGTTGATGACACGCATCATGCCAAACACCACCGCCAGTCCAGCGCTGGTAAGCGCCAGAAAAGCAATCATGTAGATGATTTCAAGAAGAACAACCGCCGCGTAATCCATGCTTACTCTCTAAAAAAATCGGCATCCCAATTCACATGAACCGGGATGCCCTCTATCAAGGATCAAATCTTCACTTCGTATTGCTTGTTGTCTTTCGGATTTTTTTGCAAATCACAGAATTGCAAAGTGTCTGATGGCGGACGGGCCTTGAACTGCTGCTTGATGGTGAGTTTTTGATTCTTCACTTCCATCACATTGATGTCCAAAATGGCGTGGTGCGTTTTGGGGTCCAAGGTGACGGTGCCGCCGGGACCTTGAATGCTGACGCCCGACTCGATGGCGGCCAGCATTTTTTCGCGGTCCAGCGAACCGGCTTTCTTGACGCAAGCCGCCCACAACATGATGCCTTGGTACTGAGACACGGCAATTTCATGGACCACCTTGGTGTCACCAAAACGCTTGGCCCACTTGGCCAAGAAGTCTTTGTTGGCAGCGTTGGTGTTTTCTTGACTGTAGTTGCCTGCAATCAAGATGCCATCGCCTTCAGCGGCAGACAAAGCCAGGTGCTCGTTGCCCACGCCGAAGGTGGTGGAGCACAAGGGGATCTTTTTGTTCATGCCAGACGCGGCCCATTGGCGGAAGAAGGACATGTGCGCACCACCAACCAAAGCGGCCACCACGAACTTGGGTTTTTCTTGCTGGATTTTGGCGATGGTGGAGCCGAAGTCGGACACATCCAATGGGAAAAAGCTGCTTTGAAGCACTTTGCCACCGCCCTTGGTGATGTAGTGGGTCAACCACTTGGAAGTGATTTGGCCGTAGTTGTAATCAGCCGCCAGCACATAGGCCGTTTTGCCCCATTGCTTCAGGGCCACTTCCACGATGGGCTCAACCGCTTGCGCAGGTGTGGTGCCGGTGCAAACAATATTGCGATCGCAAACACCACCTTCGTACAGCACGTTGTAGAAGTAGAGTGAATTGGCGCGGTGGAAGGTTTGACGAATGGCTTCGCGAGAGGCGGAAGTGATGCCGCCGTGGGTCACGTCCACCTTGTCGTCACGGGTCAATTGCTGAGCATATTTGGTGTAGAGCGCAATGTCAGACTGCGAGTCGTATTGCACCACTTGGATTTTGCGGCCCAGCAAACCACCAGCGGCATTGATTTCTTCTGCGGCCAACGTGGTGGCCATCACCATGGGTTTGCCGTAGGCATCCAGGTTGCCCGAGTTGTCCAGAATGGAGCCCAATTTGATGGGTGCGCCCTGTGCCAAAACCATCTCGAAAGGAATCGTGGCGCCCAGTGCGGTCAGACCTGCTGATCCAGTTCCAGCCAAAAATCGGCGACGTGAAAAGCTCATGGTGATACTCCTGAAATTGAGCAGTTTGCTCTTGGGTTGGGAAAACAAAAATGGAGAGAGATTGACGGGTCGGCTACAGGCTTACTTGTCAGCCTTGGGCGACGATTTACCGCTGGCAGCATCGATGGACCCCGACAAGTCGACACCGATTTGGTCGCCAATGCTTTTGAGCGCAGGCAATTGCAACGCCATGCCCAAAATGCTGTCCATGACCTGGGTGACAGGCGGTTTGCCGCCACCACCACCACCCTCGTCGGACGCGCCGCCGCCAGAGCCGCCTTGGCTGGCTCCGAAGCCGCTGACATGGTTGATGCGGATGCTGTCGATTTTTTCAATCGGCTTCATCATGTGCGACATGATTTCGGGCATGCGGTCCAAGCGGTATTGCTCCAGCTTCATGTGCAGCACAGGCGTGCTGAGTGCGTTTTCTGCGTCAATCAGTGCACGCGAACCTTCCGATTCGGCCAACATGCGAGCCTTTTCAGCGGCTGCGCGTGTGTGGGTGGCTTCTGCTTCGGCCTTGGCACGCTTGAGCAACACCGTGACTTCGGTTGCCGCATTGGCTTCGGCCACTTCACCGGCTTCTTTGACGCGCTTGACCGCCATTTCGAGGGAGCGATCGGCAATAGCGCGTTCACGATCGGTTTGCACTTTTTCTTGCGCCAAGATCACTTCGGTGCGGGCCAATTCTGCCGCGGCTTGCGCATGGGCCTCTTCGGCTTGCTTGGATGACAAGGTGATGGAGCTTTCCAGCTTGCGCACTTCGGAGTTGAGCTGGGCTTCGATTTCAGACTTGCGCAACTCGCGTTGCTTTTCGATTTCGCGCATGCGGGTTTCTTGTTCG
Organism: Limnohabitans sp.; assembly: GCA_044342755.1. Taxonomy (GTDB): domain Bacteria; phylum Pseudomonadota; class Gammaproteobacteria; order Burkholderiales; family Burkholderiaceae_C; genus Limnohabitans. Next base: position 9,212 of record JBIIPF010000038.1, read on the forward strand.
CGTGAAATACGCGCAGATTCAGTCGCCGCCTGAGACTCCTCGCGCGAGCGAGCACTTTCTGCATCGCTGTGGGCTTTGACTTTTTCCAACTCCAAGCGCTGGTTGATTTGCGCTTCTTCTTCTTGCTGGTTGAGCAGCAGGCGCTGTTTGGTGGCATCGAGTTGGGTTTGACGCACAGAGATGTCAGCCTCGGCCTCGATTTGCACACGTTTTTTGCGGTTGACCGCAATGATTTCAGCCAATCGACGCATACCAACTGAATTAAAGGCGTTGTTTTCGTCCAGTGCAGAAAAGGAAGTTTGATCCAAGCGGGTCAGGGAGACGGAGTCAAGCACCACGCCGTTTTCGGCCAAGTTGTCCTTGAGCAAGGCAGAAATATCAGACACAAACAAGGACCGCTTTTCGTGGATTTGATCCATGGTGCGGCTGGCGGCCACGGCTTGCACCGCATCAATGAAACGGCCTTCCAATAAGTTGCGCATGCCCTCGGGGTTGAACGCTTTGGAGCCCAGAGACTGGGCAGCAGTGGCCACACCTTCGATGGTGGGTTGAACGCGGACATAGAACTCGAGTTCGGCATCGACCCGCATGCGGTCTTCGGTGATCAAGGATTTTTCGGCCACACGTCGCACTTCCACACGGATGGTGCGCAGGTTGATTTCATCGATCTTGTGCAGGAACGGCAAAGACAGGCATCCGCCCGAGATGAGGGTTTTTTGTCCGCCAAAACCCGTTCGAATGATCGCCACATCTCGACTGGATTTTCGATAGAAATGATTGAGGAAAGTGACCAAGGCCGCAATGACGACCACCAACACCACGATGCCAAACAGCCATGCAAGAACAATCATTTCAATCCCTCATCGGTGAAAAACCAGCTTCTCGAAATTATTCTAGGGTGACTATTTGGCTTCGCTCTACGTACTTCCCCTATGTGTCGCAACGATACATTCCAAGCCCCGTGGCAATGGGCTTGAAGGGCATTTTGATGAAACATAGCCTTATAAAAATAAAGCGTTTTTTGATTTGTCAATTGGCATCGTCTTCAGGGACTCAGCAGGTTCAACCAGCCCGTGATCAGCAAAGCGTTGGTGAAGTCAATGAAGAAGGCACCAACGATGGGTGCTACCAAAAACGCGCGTGGCGAGGGTCCATAGCGCTGCACCACCGAATGCATGACGGCCATGGCGTTGGCGGTGGTGCCCAGCATGAAGCCCGTGAAGCCGCCACTCATGACGGCTGCGTCGTAATCA
>JBIIPF010000282.1:0-2617 GCA_044342755.1 Limnohabitans sp.
TTTGTCATCAATATTCAGCCGGACCAGTCGGCTGATTTCTTGCAGCACCTCAACGACGCTGGTGTGGCCAAGCTGGACTGGTACCCGATGATTCGCGGGCGATTGATCGCGGTCAACGGTCAATTGGTGAGCCCCGACAGTTACACCGAGGACCGGGCACAGCGCTTGGTAGACCGCGAATTCAACATCTCGCATTCGGCCAGTGCGCCCGCGCACAACCAAATCTTGCAAGGCCAATGGACGCCGGAAGAGCCCAACGCCATCAGCATGGAAGAGGGCATTGCCAAAACCCTGAACCTGAAATTGGGCGACACGGTGCGGTTTGAAATTTCCGGCCAGCCCCACGACGCCAAGATCACCTCGGTGCGGCGTGTTGACTGGACCTCGATGCGGGCCAATTTCTTCGCCATCTACCCGGTGTCCAAGATTCCGGATGTGCCCATGACCTACATTGCCGCTTACCGTGCGCCCACCCAAACCGGCTTTGACAATGGCTTGGTCAACCGCTTCCCCAACATCACCAATGTGGACATGGGCGCCACCATCAACCAGGTGCAAAAAGTGCTGGGCCAGGTGATTGGCGCGGTGGAGTTTTTGTTTGGCTTCACGCTGGCAGCGGGCCTGGTGGTGCTGTTGGCGGCGGTCACGGCCACGCGTGAAGAACGCGCCCGCGAGTACGCGGTGCTGCGGGCTTTGGGCGCGGGCAACCAACTGCTGCGGCAGGTGCAAACCGCCGAGTTGCTGGGTGTGGGTGCGTTGTCAGGCGCCTTGGCGGCGGTGGTGGCCATGGCCATGGGCTGGGGCTTGGCCCGCTATGTGTTTGAGTTCAGTTGGCAGGCCTCGCCCTGGGTGCTGCTGCTGGGTATCGCGGTAGGTGCGGTGCTGGCTTGGGCCGCGGGCTGGTGGGGACTGCGGGAGGTGCTGCGCCGACCGGTGGTGCAGACTTTGCGGCAGGCGGCGCATTGAGCGTGCTTGAAGTCATTTCAAGCTTGCCAACCACGGTTTTGCTGCTGGCCCTTTGAAGTCACGCTGAGCTTGCCGACCACGGTGGGCTCGTCCGCCGCTCACCGCCGCAAGCGGCAACGTTCGCTACGCGGGCCGACCCACCATGTTCGGCCAGCTGAAAGAAATTGGGGTCAGATTCCAATTGTTCGGCCAGCTGAAATATCACATCAGAGCCGCACGGCATGGGGACCATTTTTTGAGCGAAAGACCAGAAAAATGAGTCCCCATGGCGGGTGGCTCAAGCGTGATTTCATGCCTGTCAGTGATACAAGATTTCAGGAAAACGCTGAATTTATGTATCATCAAAACGCCTGAAAGCCCTGTCCCTGCTGAACCCTATGCCAAAAGCAGGGCCTTTGAGTGACTTCAGGCCAGCAACACCACCAGCGCCCCGGCGCCGCCCTCCGAGCCCTTGGCCTGGACGAAGGCGAGCACCTCGTTTTTCTGCACCAGCCAGCGCTGTACCTTGGACTTCAAGACCGGGGTTTTGCCCGGCGAACCCAAACCCTTGCCGTGCACCACCCGCACACAACGCCAGCCGCGTTTGTGGGCATCGCGAATGAACTGCCCCAGCGCTTCCCGCGCCTCGTCGCTGCGCAGCCCGTGCAGATCAATTTGGCCTTGCAAACTCCAATGCCCCTTGCGCAGTTTTTGCGTCACATCGGTGCCGATGCCGCTGCGGCGATAGCTGAGCTCGTCGTCGGTGTCGAGCAGGGTGGAGACGTCAAAGTCGTCGCTCAGGCTTTCGCGCAGCACGTTGTCGTCGTCCAACTTTTGCTGCAAGGCCAAAGGCTTGGCGGGTTCGCCGGACAAGGACACGCGGGGAGCATGCGAAAGCGGCTTGACCGCGCCCACCGCCCGCTTGAACAAATGGCGCTCGGCTTGGGCTTGCTTTTCCAGACGCTCGCGCTCGGCTTGCTCGGCAGCAACGCGCGCGGCGTCGGCTTCCAACTGGGCTTTGATGGCCGCCAAGTCTTGCAAGCTGCGCGCTTTCACCACGGGCAAGTCCTCCACGCAGCCAAGTCGTTCAGGCGGGCAGCTTTCACCACGGGCTCTGCTCCGCCATCGACCAAGTTTGCCCTTGGCCGACGATGATGTGGTCGAGCACCTTCACGTCCACCATGCCCAAGGCGCTTTGCAAGCTGCGGGTGAGGGTGGTGTCGGCGCTGGAGGGGCGCACCAAGCCGCTGGGGTGGTTGTGGCTGAAGATGACCGCCGACGCGCCCACCTCCAGGGCCAACTTGACCACTTCGCGCGGGTACACCGAGGTTTGGTTGATCGTGCCCTTGAACATTTCGGCAAAGCGCAGCAAGCGGTTTTGCCCATCGAGGAACAGCACCGCGAAAACCTCGTGGTCCCGCGTACCCAACTGCAGTTGCAAGAAGTGCTGCACGGTGTCGGGGTTGCCCATGGCGTCGCGCTGCCGCATTTTTTGCAACTGGACCCGGCGGGACAATTCCAGAACGGCCATCAGTTGCGCTCGCCGCGCCGAGCCGCCCAGGCCTTTGCGGGCTTGTAAAGCCGCCGAGGGCGCTTGCAGCAGACCGGCCAAGCCGTCGAACTGATCGAGCAGGGACTGCGCCAGTTGCAACACGTTTTGCCCGGGCAGGCC
>JBIIPF010000039.1:0-10401 GCA_044342755.1 Limnohabitans sp.
ACTGCCCCAGGAAATTGGCGAATTTGCCCTGTATTTGGCCTCAGGGTGGACCAAAACCCAGGCCTTGACGATGAACCTGTTGGGCGGCATGACCAGTCTGCTGGGCGGCTTGGTGGGCTGGTGGCTGCTTGAACCTGGGCCCGCCATTCCCTATGTCTTGATGGTCACGGTCGCCAGTTTTGTCTATATTTCATTGGCCGATTTGATGCCCTACCTCCACAAGCAGCAAGGCCGGGATGGCTTTGCCCCGCAATCCGCTTTGTTGTTGTTGGGCGTGTCTTGGGTTCCGGCTTTGGCGCTTTTTTTCCACCACTGAAACCAGTTTCAATCGACCTAGAATGGACTTCTCATGAGCAAATGGATTTTCACCCTCATTTTTCAGGCCGCTTCGGTCTTGCTGCCCGCTTGGGCCGCTGACAAACATGAACATGCTGGACACTCGCATGGGCAAGGGCAGCTCGAGTTGGTGGTTCAGGGAGGCGCGGTCAAAGCCAATTTTGAAATCCCCATGGAAAGTCTTTTGGGCTTTGAACATCTGCCCAAAACACCAGCCCAAAAGAAAGCCATGGCCGACTTGCAAGCGGCTGTGACTCAACCCGACTATGTGCTGGTTCTGTCCAAAGCGGCGGCTTGCGAATTGAAAAGTGTGCAAGCCCAGTCCGATATGTTTTTGGGCAAAAAATCAACCCACAGCGATTTGGACCTGAGCATAGAGTTCACCTGCAGCCAACCCGCTGAACTCAAGCAAATTGAATTCCCCATTTTCAAAAAACACCCGCGCCTGAAAAGTTTGAAGGTCGACATGCTCACGCCGAAAGGTCAAGGAGCCACAACCATCAAAACCAAAGACCCGGTCTTGCGTTGGTAAACCATGCCCTTGGCCCTGCACCTGTCTGAACTCACCCACGCATGGCCCGGCCAAGCGCCACTGATTCACATGGCCCAACTGACACTACCGCAGGGCCAACACCTCTTCATTCAAGGCCCCAGTGGCTGCGGCAAAAGCACCTTGCTGTCCTTGCTGGCTGGCGTTCAGCAGGTCCAGCAAGGCGTCTGCGAAGTATTGGGTCAAAACTTGGCGACCTTGGGGCCCATGCAGCGGGACCAACTGCGTGGCGAGCACATGGGTGTGATTTTTCAGCAGTTCAATTTGCTGCCGTTTTTGGATGTCGCCGCCAATGCTTTGTTGCCCACCCGTTTGTTCGCCAGTCGCGCGGCGGCTGCCAGCCAAGTTGGGGGCAGCCCGCTGGCGCAAGCCCAGGCTTTGGCCGAGCGTTTAGGTTTGCCTTCATCAGTTTGGCACCAGCCGGTGCACCAGCTGTCGGTGGGTCAGCAGCAGCGGGTGGCCGCCGTGCGTGCCCTGATGGGGCAGCCTCAACTCATCATCGCTGACGAGCCCACCTCCGCTTTGGATGACGCCAACCAATTGGAGTTCTTAGATGTGCTGCTCGGCACGGCCGAGCAGCAGGGCGCGAGTGTGGTGATGGTCAGCCACAACGCTCGACTGGCCGATCGCTTTCACCAAGTCCATGTTTGGCCAACCAAGGAGGCTGCATGAAGTTTTGGCTGGGTTTGGCTTGGCAAAGTGCTTGGTCCAGGCGGCAAGCCCTGTCCTTGGTCACGGTCTCGGTGGCTGTCTCGGTGTTGATCTTGCTGAGTGTTCAGCAACTGAGGGAAGACGCCAGACGCAGTTTTTCCAACGCCTTGAGCGGCGTTGATTTGATTGTGGGGCCACGCGGCAGTGCCACCGAACTCATGCTCTACAGCGTGTTTCAAATTGGCCGACCCTCTAGAAACATGGGCTACGCTGGCTTCCAAGAGATTCAAACCATGCCCCAAGTGCGTTGGGCTGTGCCCATCCAGTTGGGGGACACCTACCAGGGTCACCCGGTGTTGGGCACCACGGCCACCTTGTTCACCGAGTTCAAAAGTCAAGACAGGGGTTTGGACTGGGCGCAAGGTCGGGCATTTAGCAACCCGCAACAGAACGCTGAAGCATTGAAAGAAGTGGTCTTGGGAGCCGAAGTCGCCAGACGATTTGGGCATGCCCTTGGCGACAAACTGGTTGTCACCCACGGTGCTGGTGGTGGTCCTGAGAGCACCGAGCACGATGACCAGCCCCTGACTGTGGTTGGCATATTGAAAGCGACTGGGGCACCAATCGATCGATCTGTTCTGGTCAATTTAGAAACGTTTGAAGCCATGCACCAGGGCTGGGGTTTGGGTATCTCGCCCCATGCCTTGCAAGCTGCAAATGCCAGTCAAGTTGCTGCACTGGACCCCAAAGAGTTGACGCCGGTCAGTTTGTCAGCCGTTTGGATTGGCCTGCACAGCCGTACCGAGGTGTTTTCAGTGCGCCGACAAATTGAAAGCTTCAACCGTGATCCCCTGATGGCAGTGATGCCTGGCGTGGCTTTGGACGAGCTGTGGCAGGTTGTCAAGGTGGTTGAAAACAGTTTGGTGTTGGTGGGTATGTTGGTGGCTGTCAGTGCCATGCTAAGTGTGGCTGCCGTGCTCCTTGTCGCTATGGCTGGTCGGCGCAAAGAATTGGCGATCTTGCGGGCCATGGGCGTGGCTCCAACCTCTTTACTGGGCTATGTGTTGTTGGAGTCTGTGTTGGTTTGTTCGCTGGGCATCATGGCTGGCGAAATATTGAGTCAGGGCTTGATGTGGGCCGCTCAAGACTTGTTGAGGGTTCAATTTGGTGTGTTGGTGCAGCCGGGCTGGCCCTCAGCCGAAGCCTGGCTCAGCTTGGCTGCCCTGGTCACAGTGGCTTTTGTCGCCAGTTTGTTGCCCGCTTGGCAGGCTTACCGACTGTCCCTGATGGATGGCTTGCATCCTCCAACCCTCTAACTGGAAATCATCATGAAATCAATGTCGCATCACTTACACCGACGTCAGTGGCTTGCTGCCTTGACGAGCATGGCCTTCGCTCCGTTCGCATGGTCGCAAACGGCTGGTTACAAAACCATTGATTGGAACGATTTGATGCCGGATGACTGGGTCAAAGAGATGACCACAGAAATGGCCAAAATGAGCAAGTTGAACGGTTTGCTGGATGGCAGTCCTGAGGCGACCAAGGCCATGGCTGATCTGCGTAAGAAGCTAGATGACGCACCGATTGTCAAGACGCAGGTGAACCAAAAAATTCGATTGCCCGGTTATGCCGTCCCCTTGGATGCGGACCGAAACAGCAAGCGCGAGTTTTTGCTGGTGCCGTATTTTGGCGCATGCATTCACACCCCACCGCCACCTTCCAATCAAATCGTACTTGTGCGCCCAACGGCCAGCAGCAAAATCAAGAAAATGCCGGAATCCATGGATGTACTTTGGGTCGAGGGAGAACTGAAAGAGGCTCGGGTTAACACCAGTCAAGGGGTGAGTGGCTATATGCTCGAAGCCAGCAACATCGCGCCCTATGAGACCAAGCCGGCCAAGCGCTGACCTACAATGCCATGCAAGCTTGTGGAGATGGGCAGACTCATGGTGTTGAGCGGTCTTTTCCTTATCTTCTTCATTTTCAAACTTTAACAGCGGAAGTCTTATGGCAACCAATCTTGATCAATCAAACAACCTCGTGATCGGTAACGGCGTGACTTTCAAGGGCACCTTGAATGTCCCCAAGAAGGCGACGGTTTATGGGACTATTGACGGTGAGCTCACTGCTGAAGAAATTTTCATTGGCCAGTCAGGCAAAATCACTGGCAAAGTAACGGCTCGAAGTATTGAAGTAGAGGGTGAGTTGCATCAAATCATCCATTGCCGGGATCACTTGCATATTCGAGCCACAGGCAAGGTATCTGGCAAGCTCGAGTATTCACAAATTCAGATTGAGCGTGGCGGTGAGTTCCGAGGCGAAATGCAGCAAGTTGGCGCACCACCTGTGGTCCCGCCTTCCAGCGCATCCTTCTCAGCCCCCAAGCCGGTAGTAGCGCCAGGCGCCATGCCCGGCACATCAGGCCCTGCTGGAAATTAAGTCTCAAGCATCTCAATTGAAGGCTTTTTCACACGGCCCCTGCGGTTGCGATTTCATACACAGGCAACTCATGCCGAAATTTTGAACATTTTTCTTCTCAATGCCGCGCACGCTCACGCGCCTGACCGCATTGGGAGGAATATAAAGTTTCGGTTCAAAAGCTTGATTTCTTTTTCTGCCATCTTTGAAGTCAAAACTGGCACCGATGCAGAAAATCGGGCCGCTGAGCTTGTTGCCAACTTCAAACATCATCAAGTCGGGTTCTTCCTTGGACCAACCGGATTGGATGTTCAATTGCTTCAGCTCAGCTTGGGATAACTCGGTTTGACGTAATTTGTCTTCATGACTGAACCACCCCATGCTGAATGAATCAGTGAAAAGAAAAATGCCAAGACAGCAAAAAATAAACCCAATGCGACTTCTCATGGCTGGTCATTTTACCAAGCTCCGTCAGATGCATGAGCGCATCCTTTAAATCAAAGTCAAGATATCGCGCAAACTTCGACCACTGTAGGTGGGTCGGGGACCCAGTGTTTCAAAGGGCATGCCCTGTCGATTGACCCAAAACGACTTGAAACCAAACCAGGTTGCACCCAATGCATCCCAACTGTTGCTAGAGACAAATAAAACCTCGCGAATATCCACTTTGTAGTGATCTGCCACCAAGCCATAGCTTTGCGGCGATGTTTTAAATTGACGCACCTCATCCACCGACAGGACCTTGTCAATCACATGGCCCATACCTGCACTGCTGACAGCAGCTTGCAGCATGTCTGGGCTACCGTTGGACAGAATGGCAGCAGGGATCTGCAAGGCTTGCAATGCTTCGAGCACCGCCAGGTTTTCAGGAAATGGCGTTAGCTGGGCATACTGGTCCAACAATAGTTTTTGTTTGGCAGGCGTCAACGCCAGCTCAAGTCGCTGGCAAGCGTATTGCAAACCAAGTCGGGTCAGATCCCAAAATGACTGGTAGTGGCGACTGCCCATGGGGTTCATGGGGTCACTGAGTGATATCAGACGGCTGTATTCGATCTGCTTGTCACGCCAAAGAACTGAAAGCGCCTGCCCCTGCCCAGGAAACAGGGATTCAGCCAAACTGCTGATTGAATAGACATCAAACAATGTGCCGTAGGCATCAAAAACAACCAATCGAATCATGTCAACTCCAGAATGTGGTCGAGGATGCAAATGGGATCGCCGCGGCCACGGGGCCCTAGGCTGGTGTGCATCGTATACTTAAAAAATGAATATCCTTGTTTTGAACGGACCCAATCTCAACCTGCTTGGCACCCGCGAACCCGAGCAATATGGCCAGACCACTTTGGCCGATGTTGAGCTACTTTGTGCGCAAACTGCCATGGCCTTGGGCTATGGTGTTGAGTGTTTTCAAAGCAACCACGAAGGCGAGTTGATCGACAAAATCCACAGCTTCGCAAAGTTGGTGCAAGCCGGTCAGGCCTTGGGTGCGGTTTTCAATCCTGGGGGCTTCACCCACACCTCTGTCGCTTTACACGACGCCATCAAGGGCACTGGGCTGCCAGTCGTTGAAGTCCACATCACCAATGTCCATGCACGTGAGGCCTTTCGCCATCATTCGTTCATTGCTCCAGTGGCTCTGGGGTCCGTCATTGGCATGGGTATACAAGGCTACGCCTTGGCAGTGCAAGGCTTGATTCATAAAACCACCTGAGCGCGGACTGTCGTCAGGGTTTATTCACGCACAACACGACAAGGATTTTTGATGCCTTTGGCAGTGCGCATGCCTTCGCATCGGTCCATGGCTTTTCGTTCTGCGACTGCAGACATCTTGACGTAAATGGAGCAGGTGAAAATCATCTTGTCCTCAACCAAGTTGCTGTCATAGGCGACAACACATCGCCCAATGTCGCCAAGGTTGGGTCGCTCATGTTTAAAAGCTTCCTGCAGTGCACTAGGCAGATCATGCAAGTGGACACCGGGGTAGACATAGGCTTCGGCCATTGCCGAACCCATGAGCGAAAAGCCCAGCACAATGGCTGTGATCAGAGAATGAATAGGACGCATAACAGTGATGTTAAGCCAAGAACTGTCATCCAGGCTCAGGCCCAAGGCGTTATCAAGTCATCACCCAATCGGTTGATAGAAATACACACAAAGGACCTCGCCATGAAGAAAATACTGCCTGTCTTGTCCACCTTGTTACTAACACTTTCCATGGGGCCTGCCATGGCCGACCCCGGGCGCTGGGACAACCATGTGGGGACGCGGGCCCGTATCCAAATTTCTATCGACAACCATCATGTCCATGGTCGGGCTGCGAGGCACAGCGGTTTCGGCTACAACCACAGATACGGTGGGTCCAACCATGGGTACAGGCCGCATGGGCACGGCTGGGGACTGGCTCCTTGGGTGGCAGCTGCTGCCGTTGGCACCACCCTATATTGGGCCAACAACTACACACTGGCGCCTGCCACCGTGATTGTTTCGCCACCCGTGGTGATCGACCCAGCCCGGGTGGCCTATTTCTGCCAAACTGCCCAGCAATACTATCCAAACGTGCCAACATGCAACGTGCCTTGGCAGTTGGTGAACTATTGAACATCAAAGCGGATGGATGGTTTTCTCGCCTTGGCGTTGTGAATGGCGAACTGTGCCTCCCAAGGTTTCAACCTCAACACTGGCTCGTTTGCCTTGATAAACCTTTCGCTTGAGCCAATCGAGTTCTTCTTGCAAAGCTTTATCTGTGCTCAGGGTTCGATGCCAACACTTGATCTCCGGGGCCCAACGGTAGCCGCGCGCTTTCAAGGTATCTTTTGAATCAAAAGGAGAACCGGTCGCGTACAGACGCACTTGCGGTTGGTTCAAAGACTCCAACAGGGTCAACAAGGCCGATTGCTGACTTTGCGGAAGCAGGGCGGTCAATAATTCCAGCAAGGCCCAGCAATCTGTTTCAGCCCGGTGGGCTTCATAAAAAATACCTTGTGTTTGCATCAAAAATTCGAGCTTGGCAGAGCTGATGCCCTCACCTTTCCAGTCGATATCGCGAATGCTACAAGCCCAATGCTTGTCTTGAAAAACAGGCCATCGTTTTTCAACAAAAGGCCGATCGAAAGAGGCGTTGTGTGCAATCACCACCGCCGCAGCATTCACGATGGCATTGACCTTGGCATCATCAATGGTTTTTCCTCGCACCATCTCATCAGTGATGTGATGAACCGCAGTGGTTTCTGGCGGGATAGGGCGTAAAGGGTCCTCCAACTCGTCAAAAATATCGACCACTCTGTGAACAGTTCCAAGCACGGGGTCAAACTCGAACACGATCATCCCCAATTCAATCACTTGGTCAGCATCGACGTTCAGTCCAGTTGTTTCAGTGTCAAGCACAACGCCTCTTTGAAGAATTTGCCCAGGCCTAGAGGGATTGAATTCATGTCTTGGAACCAAGCGGCGCAACACTTTGTAATCTGGGTGTTGCTCTAAAGCTAGGGCCATTTGCTCGGGGCTTAAAGGGTTGTTGTCCTGGTTGTTCATAGAATCTTTCGAAGCAAAGTCATCACTGATTGAGCGCAGTACTTTCCACTCCAACAGGTCCACCTGCAAAAAACAGTTGTGATCACGTGTTGTTTTTCAAAGCCATGCCAACTTGTCGAATCAGCTTGGGTCCTTGGTAAATCAAGCCGGTGTAGATTTGCACCAGATCTGCACCAGCCCCAACTTTTTGCAAGGCATCGTCCGCCGTCAAGATGCCGCCCACACCGATGATCGGAAAGTTGGCGCCCAGTTGCGCACGCAGGGCCGTGATCACCCGGTTACTGGCCTCACGCACCGGTGTGCCTGATAAGCCGCCTGCTTCTTGCGCATTCGGCAAACCCTTCACGGCATCTCGTGACAAGGTGGTGTTGGTTGCAATCAGCCCCCAAGCTTGGTCTTTGACCGATTCGCCGTGCATGCAATGGGCCCGCAAGGTGGTGGCCAATTGCGCAAGTTGTTCCTCGGCCAAATCAGGTGCGATTTTGATGAACAAAGGAACATGTTTTTGGTGTTGATCCGCCAACTGCTGTCGATGTTCATTCAATGCATGGAGCAAGCCAGCGAAAGCCTCATCGGTTTGCAAGCTGCGCAAATTTTGTGTGTTGGGACTGGAAATGTTCACCGTCACATAGTCGGCAAAAGGGTAGACCGCATTCAAGCAGGTCAGGTAATCATCAGTCGCTTGTTCAATGGGAGTGTTGGCGTTTTTACCGATATTCAAGCCCAGCAACATGGGCGCTTGGGAGTCGTTTCGAAACCGCGCTTGTTGCACGTTGGCTAAAAAAGCAGACAAACCATCGTTGTTGAAACCCAAGCGATTGATGAGTGCATTGGCTGCAGGCAAGCGAAACATTCTGGGCTTGGGGTTGCCGGCTTGGCCCAGCGGAGTCACCGTCCCAACTTCGACAAAGCCAAACCCCATGGCGGCCCATGCGTCAATGCATCGTGCATTCTTGTCCAGACCGGCAGCCAACCCCACGCGGTTGGGAAAGCTGAGCCCAGCCAAGGAAACGGGGTCCTGAATGCGGGCTTGCAGGTAAGCATGCCGCCAGACACTGTGTTGGGTGCGCGCCAAGATGTCGATGGTGTGCTCATGCACAGTTTCCGCATCAAATGCAAACAACAGGGGGCGAACAAGGGCGTAGGGCAACAAGGACATGGATAATCTGCGCTGAATCAATGATGGAATTGTCACCGATGAGCCAACCTGTGCTGAGCCAAGACGAATTAAAAACCCAGGTGGCCTTGGCCGCCTTGCATTACGTGAGGCCCAACGAGTGGGTAGGTGTTGGCACCGGCTCCACCGTCAACAAATTCATTGATGCGCTCGCAGCTGCTCAAATACCCATCAAAGGCGCAGTTTCCAGTTCAGAGGCTTCGACACAACGCATGAAAAATGGGGGGCTGCCTGTCGTTGATTTGGCGCAAGTAGCGCGTTTAGCGGTCTACATTGACGGCGCAGATGAAATTGACGGCCACGGCTTCATGATCAAAGGTGGCGGCGCCGCACTCACGCGCGAAAAAATTGTGGCGGCACAAGCTGATCAATTTGTGTGCATTGCAGACGCATCCAAACAGGTCCAAGTGTTGGGCCGTTTCCCACTTCCCGTCGAAGTCATTCCGATGGCTGCACCTGAAATCATCCGTCGCTTCCAGTCCATGGGCGGACATGCGGATGTGCGCTTGAAAGATGGACTGCCCTTGGTCACAGACAACGGGCAATTTTTGGTTGACGTCACAGGCCTTCTGATTCGTGAGCCCTTGTCATTTGAAAACCGAGTGAGTCAGTGGCCAGGTGTTGTGACGGTGGGCGTTTTTGCCCACCAAAAAGCCCACGTGTGTTTGCTGGGCACCAATGCAGGCGTGCAAACCATTCGTTATGAATGATCAGGCAGCTTGCGTCATGCCCTGATGGCGCAGCAAAGCCTCTAAATTCGGCTCGCGTCCTCGAAACGCTTTGAATGATTCCATGGCAGGACGGCTGCCGCCAGCTTCCAAAATCGCTTGCCGGTAACGGCGTCCAGTCGCCACACTTGGACTGCCATCTGCAGCAGCTGTTTCTTCAAAGGCGGCATAGGCATCTGCACTCAGCACCTCGGCCCATTTGTAACTGTAATAGCCTGCCGAGTAGCCGCCAGCAAAAATGTGGCTGAATGAATGCGGCATGCGGTTGAAGGCGGGTGGATGCAAAACCGCCACCTCATCACGAACTTCTTGCAAAACTTGCATGACATTGTCAGCGGCTGCTTTTTCAGTGTGCAAGCGCATGTCCAACAAGGAAAACTCGATTTGACGCAGGGTTTGCAAACCACTTTGGAAATTTTTGGCCGCCAGCATTTTGTCAAACAAAGCGCGGGGCAAAGGTTCTCCAGTGTCCACATGGGCGGTCATGTGTCTGAGCACGGCCCATTCCCAACAAAAGTTTTCCATGAATTGACTGGGCAACTCGACCGCATCCCATTCCACACCACTGATACCTGACACATCACGTTCATTGACTTGCGTCAGCATGTGGTGCAAGCCGTGTCCACACTCGTGGAACAAAGTGATGACATCGTCATGGGTGAGCAAGGCCGGTTGACCGTTGACACCTTCAGCAAAATTGCAAACCAAATGCGCGATAGGCGTTTGAAGATTGCCGGTGTCTGGGCGCAACCAACGGGCACGCACATCGTCCATCCAAGCGCCGCCACGTTTGCCTTTGCGAGCGCTGGGATCAAGGTAAAACTGCCCCACCAGTTGCCCTTCACGCTCGATTCGGTAGAACAGGACGCTTGGATGCCAAACTGGCGCCTTGTCCTGTTGGATCTGCACCTCAAACAGTGTTTCCACGATTTTGAACAAGCCACTCAAGACTTTGGGTGCGGTGAAATAGGGCTTGACTTCCTGTTCGCTGAAGGCGTAACGCGCTTCCT
>JBIIPF010000283.1:0-2593 GCA_044342755.1 Limnohabitans sp.
AGGCACGGCGGTCTTTTTGACAACAGAAAACGACATCGTGCCCAATGCCATGTTGCACAACTTGAAGCACAACAAGGTCTTGCACGCGCAAAACCTGTTTGTCACGGTGCGCAGCCACGAAGTCCCTTGGATCGCCAAAGATGAACGTGTAGAGCTGACCGATCTTGGCCATGATTGCTGGCAGGTGAAAATCCACTACGGCTTCAAAGACGATCCGGATGTGCCTTTCGCACTGAGCTTGTTGCGGGACAAGCTGGGCAATATCAATGGCATGAGCACCAGTTATTTCTTGTCGCGCGACAGCATCGTGCCCACCGTGCACGGTGGCATGGCGCAGTGGCGAGAAAAACTGTTTGCCCAGATGTACCTCAACGCCAGCGCCGCAGCCGACTTTTTGAATCTGCCCAGCAACTCGGTGGTGGAGATGGGCAGCAAAATTGAAATTTAAGCCCTGCCGCCTGACATGGTGGTGGGGCTGTTAACCTCTTGGTCATGAAACTTTTGTTTGTCGCCGATCCGCTGAGCACTTTCCAGATCCAGAAGGACAGCACCTTCACCATGATGCGTGAGGCCCAGGCACGGGGACATGAGGTTTGGAGCTGCGACACATCGGATTTGCATTGGCAAACAGGGCGGCCTGTCAGCGCCCAGATGCACCAAGTCCATTTGACCGGCGACCACGCCGCTTGGTACACCATTCAACAAACCCATGTGCAGCCTTTGCACAGCATGGGCGCGGTGCTCATGCGCAAAGACCCGCCGTTTGACAACGAGTATTTCTACGCCACCCATTTGCTCAGCCAAGCTGAAAAAGAAGGCGCAAGGGTGTTCAACCATCCCGCAGCTTTGCGTGAACACCCCGAGAAGCTTGCCCTCATGGAATTTGCCGAGTACGCCAGCCCGACCTTGGTCACGCGCCAAGCCCAAGCCATTCTTGATTTTCATGCGCTGCACCAAGACATCATCTTGAAGCCCTTGGATGGCATGGGCGGCATGGGCATCTTCCGGGTCAAAGCCGATGGCTTGAATCTCGGGGGCATCATCGAAACCCTGAACCGCGACGGCGCCCAAACCGTCATGGTGCAAAAGTTCATTCCCGCCATTGCACAAGGTGACAAACGGGTCCTGGTGATTGGTGGTCAACCGGTGCCTTTTGCCTTGGCGCGCATTCCGCAAGGCAACGAGGTGCGCGGTAATTTGGCGGCCGGTGGCAAGGGTGTGGCACAAGTCCTCACCGAGCGTGATTGGCTGATTGCCCATGCCTTGGGGCCCAAGTTGGCTGCCCGAGGCTTGTTGTTGGTGGGTTTGGACATCATTGGTGACTATTTGACCGAGGTGAATGTCACCAGCCCCACCTGTTTTCGTGAAATCACCGATCAAACCGGTTTTGATGTGCCTGCCATGTTCATGGATGCGCTCACCCAGCAAGTACACAGGCCCCAATGAGCATTGACGCCTTATGAAGCTGTTCATTGAGCAAGCCTTGTTTGAGCCCTATGCTCATGCGGCACGGGCGCGATTGTCGGCCATTCGACCTTTTGAATACGCCCAAACCCGCAACCACATCGACGGTGCGGTCAGCATGTTGTCGCCCTACCTCACGCACGGTTTGTTGACCGTGCCCGATGTCGCCGACCATGTGTACAAGGTGCACCGCATGGGGGTGCAGCACAAGTTCGTTTTCGAGTTGGCGTGGCGTGAGTATTTCCAGCATGTGCATGAGTTGGTGGGTGATCAAGTGCTTTCCAATTTTCATGAAGGCGTGCTGCCCGATGACGCCTACAGCCAGAAACTGCCCGACGACGTGCGCTGTGGCGCCACGGGTGTGCCCGCCATCGACCAAGCCATCCGCCAGCTTTATTTCAACGGCTATGTGCATAACCATGCCCGCTTGTGGCTGGCCAGTTATTTGGTGCATTTGCGCAAAGTGCATTGGCGTGTTGGCGCCGAATGGATGTACAGCCATTTGCTGGATGGCGACATCGCCAGCAACCACCTGAGTTGGCAATGGGTAGCTGGCACGAGCAGCAGCAAGCCTTACTTGTTCAATGCCGCCAATGTGGCGCTTCATGCGCCAGAGCTTTGGCATAGTCAGAACACGGTGATTGACAAGCCGATGGATATCATCGAGATGATTGCCCAAAGCCAAGCGACCTTCACCCAAGCCATGCACCAGCATGCGCATGTAGACGAACCCGATGTGTTGCAAATGCCGCCCGCCGAAGCCGATTTGGTGGCCAGTGGCTTGGCTGCCGATAAATTGGTGGGCAAAGAGGTGTGGTGGATTCACCCGTGGTCGCTCACAAACCAAGCCCCCCCGGGGATGCCGCCTGATGCCATGCGGGTGGCCGCGTGTTGGCTCGAGTGGACGCAAGCGCGACCATGGAGCCGAGGGCGTTGGTCGTTTGTGGCCAAGGGCATGCACCAGGTGGCCTCGCACTGCTGGTTTGAGGACGCCGCACGCCTGACAGAGGTGTTGGTCAAAGCCAAAGCGGTGCATGTCTGGGACCACATGGCTTTGCCCCATTGGCCAGGCGTGAATTGGGTGCGTCACCCCGCACCACGCCTGTGGCCGCGCCAAACCGAGCGCAGC
>JBIIPF010000284.1:0-2581 GCA_044342755.1 Limnohabitans sp.
CCAGGCTTGTCGGCTTTGTTCAAAGTGGCGGGGCGGGATGCAGCGCGTGCATCAAGCCAAGACATGGGTTTTGCCATCGGCCCGCGCATCAACGCCGCCGGTCGTTTGGCTGACATGACTTTAGGGATTGAATGTTTGCGCACCGACGACGCGGGTGTGGCGCTGCGCCTGGCCGAGCAACTCGATGCGATCAACCGCGAGCGCCGCAGCTTGGAAGGCGATATGCGCGAGCAAGCTTTGTTGATCGCCGAGTCGCTGATGGACACCCAAGACGAACCCCCTGCCGCGTTGTGCGTGTTCGATGAGGAGTTTCACGAAGGCGTGGTGGGCATCGTTGCGGCGCGTTTGAAAGACCTGCACTACCGCCCCTGCTTTGTGTTTGCCGCCAGCGAGTCCGAAGGCCAAGCGGTGCTCAAAGGTTCGGGTCGTTCCATTCCCGGTTTTCATTTGCGTGATGCGCTCGACGCGGTGGTGAAGATGCACCCGGACTTGTTGCTGCGCTTTGGCGGCCACGCCATGGCCGCAGGTTGCACCTTGCTCGAAGACGACTTGGCCACGTTTGAAATCGCTTTGCAACAGATTGCCGAGCAATGGTTGTCACCGGCCACCTTGGCGCAATCCTTGGAAACCGATGGCTCGTTGGAAGCCACTTACATGCGCCCCGATGTGGTGCTGGAATTGCAAAACCAGGTCTGGGGCCAAGGCTTTGCGCCGCCGGTGTTTCAAGACCAGGTGCAGGTGCTGGGGCAACGCATCGTGGGCGAGAAGCATTTGTCCTTGAAATTGAAGTTGCACGGCAAGGACGTGGACGGCATTTGGTTTGGCCGCACCGAGCCCTTGCCTGCGCAAGCCTTGCTGGCCTATCGGCTGGACATCAACACTTGGCAAGGCCGGGAAAAGTTACAACTGCAGATTGAAACCATGCAAGCGGCCTAGAATCAAAACGTGTCCATCCTCAACGCCGATCTGCACTGCCACTCTGTCGTCTCTGACGGCACGCTCACGCCTGAAGCGCTGGCGCAGCGCGCTCATGCCAACGGCGTGCAACTGTGGGCGCTCACCGACCACGATGAAATCGGCGGCCAACAACGCGCGGCCACCGCCGCCAAAGCGCTCGGCATGCACTACCTGAGTGGCACCGAAATTTCTGTGTCGTTTGCCGGTCACACCGTGCACATCGTCGGTTTGGGTTTTGACATCCACGACCCGCGGGTGATGGAAGGTTTGCAAAGCACCCGCGGCGGTCGCCACGCCCGCGCCCAAGACATGGCGGCAGGGTTGGCCAAGGTCGGTATCCACGGCAGCTTTGAAGGCGCCCTCACCTACGCCGGTAATCCTGATTTGATTTCCCGCACCCACTTCGCCCGCTACTTGGTGGAAACCGGTGTCTGTAAAGACACCTACGAGGTGTTTCGCCGTTTCCTCACCGAAGGCAAGCCTGGTTTTGTGCCGCACCGTTGGGCCAGCTTGAAAGACGCCATCGCTTGGATTCGGGATGCCGGCGGCATGGCCGTCATCGCCCACCCCGCCCGCTACGACTTCACACCGAATGAAGAATTTGCGCTGTTCACCGAGTTCAAGGCGCATGGTGGCCAAGCCGTGGAGGTGGTCACCGGCAGCCACTCGGCAGCAGAAGCCTTGGAATACGCAGGCATGGCGCGTGAGTTTGGCTTGGCCGCTTCGCGCGGCAGCGATTTCCACAGCCCGGATGAAAGCCACACTGACCTGGGTGCCCTGCCCTGGTTGCCCGGCGATCTCACCCCCGTGTGGGAACTGCTGCAAAACCGCATTCAATAAGCCGCGCATGGCCCAGTGGTTGCAAGTTCACCCCGACAACCCCCAAGCGCGTCTCCTGAAGCAAGCAGTGGCCCTGTTGGCGCAAGGCCAGGTGTTGGCCGTGCCCACCGACTCCAGTTATGCCCTGGTTTGCCACTTGGATGACAAAGCCGCTGTCGATCAGATGCGCCGCATTCGTGCCGTGGACGAACGGCACCACCTCACCTTGCTGTGCCGCGACCTCAGCGAGTTGAGCGTCTACGCCAAAGTCGACAACCGCCAATACCGCTTGCTCAAAGCCTGCACCCCTGGGGCCTACACCTTCATTTTGGAAGCCACCAAGGAAGTGCCGCGCCGGGTGTCGCACCCGCAGCGCAAAACCATTGGCCTGCGGGTGCCCCAACACCATGCCTTGCTGCAACTGCTGGCACTGCAGGGCACGCCGCTGTTGTCGACCAGCCTGATCCCGCCTGACGAGACCGAGCCGTTGAACGATGCCCAGGAGATTCGCGAGCGGTTTGAACATCAGCTTGCGGCGGTGTTGGATGCCGGGGCCTGCCGCATGAAAGCCACCACCGTGGTGGACCTGACCCCGATGGGCACCGGGGGCGACCCCATGTTGCTGCGTCGAGGCGCTGGCGATATAACACTTTTAGGCTTATAAACCCCGTTTTTAGCCCCTGAATGGGGACAGAAACAGTGGCAACCTCTGGAAAATGCTTACAAAGTCTTTCCAAAGTCCCCGCAAATTTAACAAGTTTGGTGAGACAATGAACTTGTGAATTTCAATGAATTAGTTCAAACG
>JBIIPF010000285.1:0-2578 GCA_044342755.1 Limnohabitans sp.
GTGGTGGGTGCCACGTATCCGGCTGAAATTGAACGCGTGCGAGCGCTGGCACCGACCCTGCCTTTGCTGATCCCGGGTGTTGGTGCGCAAGGCGGGGATGCCGCAGCCACCGTGAAAGCGGGCTTGCGCATGGCGCATGGACACGCCAGCGGCAACATCATCGTCAACTCTTCCCGCGCCGTGTTGTATGCCTCTGATGACCAGCATTTTTCACAAGCGGCACGAATGGCTGCTTTGCAAACACGAGATGCATTGGGCGCGGCGCAGGCTGAAATCTTTGTTTGATACAGATCAAATGGCTTTTGAATATTTTTTTTAATTTGAAAACTCTGCTACTTTAAAAGCCAATTTTTCTAGTGGACTAATGCGCAGCGGGGCCATTTAAGCTATGGTTTGAGGCTAACTATTAGAGTCTTCCATGTCAAACAGAGCCGGGTTTTTTGAATTGATCGCCAGAGTCAATGCTGTTGAAAATCGACACCATGAGATCTTGCCCGATATCAATGCACAGCTGTTGTTGATGCGGGTGGCCATGGCTCACCATGCGGGCGCATCGATGAACGTGACACAGGCCATGAACCTCGACCACATTGGTTCGCCAGCCATGCTGCACCGCAAAATCAACGACCTGCTGAACCAAGGTCTGATTGAATTGACCTTTGAAGGCAACAACCGCCGCACCAAGTTTTTGGTGCCAACGGCACAAGCCTACGCCATCATTGACGAGTTGGCCGATGCCGCTGCCTCGGTCTATGACACCGTCAGCTGATCAGCGCTGATTCAACAAACGTTTCAAGTAACGCCCGGTCATGCTGGCTGGGTTGGCCGCCACCTCTTCGGGTGTGCCCACAGCCACCACTTGACCACCACCGCTGCCACCCTCGGGGCCCATGTCGATCACCCAGTCTGCGGTTTTGATCACGTCCAGGTTGTGCTCGATGACGACGATGGTGTTGCCCGCCTCCACCAACTGGTGCAAGACCTTCAACAGCAAATCAATGTCGGCGAAATGCAAGCCGGTGGTGGGCTCGTCCAAGATGTAAAGCGTGCGGCCCGTGTCTCTGCGCGACAACTCCAGCGCCAACTTCACGCGCTGCGCTTCACCACCTGACAAAGTGGTGGCGGCTTGACCCAAGCGGATATAGCCCAAACCCACTTCCATCAAGGTTTGCAACTTGCGCGCCAAGTTGGGCACCGCGCCAAAAAAAACCAGCGCATCTTCCACTGTCATGTTCAATATGTGCGCGATGTTTTTGCCCTTGTATTGCACCTCCAAGGTCTCGCGGTTGTAACGCTCGCCGTTGCAAACATCGCAAGGCACGTACACATCGGGCAAGAAATGCATTTCCACTTTCACCATGCCATCGCCTTGGCAGGCCGTGCAACGACCACCTTCAACGTTGAATGAAAACCGCCCCGCGCCATAACCGCGTTCACGCGCCATCGGCACCTCGGCCATCAACTCGCGCAAGGGCGTGAACAAGCCGGTGTAGGTGGCCGGATTGGAGCGCGGCGTGCGTCCAATCGGTGACTGGTCCACATTGATGACCTTGTCGAAGTTGTAGAGGCCCAAGATATCGTCATGCGCGGCCGGCTCTTCATGCGCGCGGTGAATTTGCCGCGCTGCAGCGGCATACAAGGTGTCGTTCACCAACGTGGATTTGCCCGAACCCGAGACGCCCGTGACACAGGTGAGCAGGCCGACCGGGAATTCAGCATCGACGTGCTTCAAGTTGTTGGCCCGTGCACCCAAAATGGTCAAGGATTGTTTGGCGCTGATTGAAGTTGGCGCGACAGGCATGGCACCAAACACGTTTTGGCTGGGCGCAGCTTGCGCAATGGTTGGTTGTTGCAAGAGCCAAGATCGACGCTTTTGAGGCACGGCGATTTGCAACGCACCCGACATGTAACGTCCGGTCAAGGAGTTGGGGTTGTTTTCAATGTCGGAAGGCGTGCCCTGCGCCATGACACGACCACCATGCACACCGGCACCCGGCCCCATGTCCAGGCAATGGTCGGCGGCGCGGATCATGTCTTCATCATGCTCGACCACCAACACACTGTTGCCAATGTCGCGCAAATGCTTCAAGGTGTCGATCAAACGGTCGTTGTCGCGCTGGTGCAAACCGATGCTGGGCTCGTCCAACACATACATGACACCAGTGAGGCCTGAGCCAATTTGCGAGGCCAAGCGAATGCGCTGCGCTTCGCCACCAGACAAAGTGTCTGCACTGCGTGACAAACTCAAATAAGTGAGGCCGACATCATTGAGGAATTTCAAACGGTTGGCAATCTCACGAATCACCTTGTCACCAATGTCGGCCTTGTTGCCTTGCAAATGCAGGTTTTGGAAATAGACTTGGCATTCGGCCAGGGTGATGTGGCTCACATCGTGCAAAGTGCGGGCTGACAAGCCTTCGCCCAAACGCACATGCCGCGCCTCAACCCGCAAACGCGTGCCTTCACAGGCCAGGCAAGGTCGATGGCCGCGGTAACGCGACAACTCTTCGCGCACCAGCGCCGAGTCGGTGTCGCGAAACCGACGCGTCATGTTGTTCACTATGCCTTCAAACGCATG
>JBIIPF010000286.1:0-2568 GCA_044342755.1 Limnohabitans sp.
GCCCACACGAGAGAACGCGCATGATTTTTTCAATGGCCTGTGCTGGCTGCGCTTTCCTCAAAGCAAGCGCCGATTGAACCAACTGCAAGCGCAAGCGATTGCGCGTGATGGTGTGCAAGCGCAGCGCGGGCCCTTGCGCGACGCGCTCACCTTGTTCGATGAAAACGCGGCCGTGCTGATGGCCACGCCCGCCCTGTGGCAAGCCTTGCAAGCCAAAGATTGGCAGGCTTTGTTTGTGACGCACCGTGCCGATTGGGCGCAGGCGCAACTGGTGTTGTTTGGCCATGCCTCCTTGGAAAAACTGATGCAAGCCTACAAAGGCATCACGGTGCATGTATTGAATGCGCCCATGCCCTCACTGCAGAGTGACGCGGAAATTGACAACTGGTTGTGTCAGTTGCTGCATGAAGACTGGTTGCAGACCAAACCCTTCAATCCCTTGCCTGTCATGGGGATACCCGCATGGTGGCCGGCCAACGAAAACCCTGATTTCTACACGGACAAAACCGTCTTCAGGACTTGAATTCCACGGGTTCGCCCTTACCATTCGAGCCATCTGACCCAAAGGTGGGTCGGTTTCAAAGGAACACATGAAACGCATTTTTCTATTGATCGTCACCAACCTGGCTGTGATGCTGGTGCTGGGCGTGGTGGCCTCTTTGCTGGGCGTCAACCGCTTTTTGACGGCCAATGGCTTGAACTTGGGCGCACTGTTGGGCTTTGCCATGATCATGGGCTTTGGCGGCGCGTTCATCTCTTTGTTGATCAGCAAACCGATGGCCAAGTGGACCACCGGCGCCCAAGTCATCACGCAACCGCAAAACGCAGACGAAGCCTGGATTGTCGATACGGTGCGCCGACTGTCTGAACGTGCTGGCTTGGAAATGCCCGAGGTGGCCATCTACCAAGGTGAGCCCAACGCATTTGCCACCGGCGCGTTCAAAAACTCCGCCTTGGTGGCGGTGTCCACCGGTTTGCTGCAAGGCATGACGCGCGAAGAAGTGGAAGCCGTGTTGGCCCACGAGGTGGCGCACATCGCCAACGGCGACATGGTCACGCTCACCTTGGTGCAAGGCGTGCTCAACACCTTCGTGGTGTTCCTCAGCCGCGTCATTGGCTATGCCGTAGACAGCTTCTTGCGCAAAGGTGACAGCGAAAACACCGGGCCCGGTATTGCTTACTACGTCACCAGCATCGTGCTTGACATTGTGTTGGGCATCGCCGCCAGCATCGTGGTGGCCTGGTTCAGCCGTCAGCGCGAATTCCGCGCCGATGCCGGTGCATCAGAACTGATGGGCCGCAAGCAACCCATGATCAATGCACTCACGCGTTTGCAGCACATGCAGTCCGAAGGCCTGCCACCCAGTTTGCAGGCCATGGGCATCAATGGCGGTTTGGGCAAGATGTTCTCGTCGCACCCGCCGCTGGAAGAGCGGATTGCCGCGCTGCAATCGGCTTGAATTGCTTGTTCAGCACCACGCTTGTCTTATCGGCCCCATAAAGACGAGAGTGGTGCAGCCCAAAGATGCGGGCCCAAGGGCAGCGTTTGTTCGCCGTTGTAAAGCACAACGCCCATTTTGAATTGATCGCCCGCCAAGCTGGCTAATTTTTTCAAGCCTTTCAAGTCACTTTCACTGACGGTGGCTGAGGCCTTGACTTCAATACAGGTCAATTCACCCGCCGTGTTTTCAATCACAAAGTCAACTTCAACTTGATCGGTGTCCCGATAGGACATCAATCGGTAGTCTGAGTCGGCAGTTTGAACATGTTTGAGCAGCTCGCCATAGACATAGGTTTCCAACACATGACCAAATCGCGATTTGTCTTTTTGAACCTCAGCGATTTGGATGTCGAGAACAGTTGCCAATAAACCGGCATCCAAGAATTGCAACTTGGGCGTTTTCACAATCCGATTGAGATGGTTGCGTGACCACATGTCCAGTCGTTTCAGCAAATACATCTGTTCAAAAATTCCGATGTACCGCGCCACAGTTTTGCCATCCAAACCCACTTCACCACCCAGCTTGGTGTAGTTGCACATTTGACCTGCAGTTTGTGCCAATGCGCGTAAAAACCGAGGCAACTGCGCTAACTTGTCAATGCTTGCAATGTCACGCACATCGCGCTTGATCAAGGCATCAAGATACTGCGTGCCCCAAGCCTTTCTTCGTCTTGCCGTTGTACGAGTTAGTGCTTCAGGAAAACCTCCGCGCAGAACTTGCTCGATCAATTGATCGTCCAAGATGGGGTGTGCGCAGTTGAGAAGGCGTCCGGAAAATGCGCGGTCAATCCAGTTGGCATCACTACCCACTATTTCGCTTTGCGACAAAGGCAACAAGGTCAATGATTCCATGCGGCCTGCCAGCGAGTCGGCCACTGTCGGTAAAGCCAAGAGGTCTGCGGAACCGGTCAATAAAAATCGGCCTGGTCGTCTGTCTTCATCAACACTTTTTTTGATGGCCAACAACAATGCTGGCGCACGTTGAATTTCGTCAATGACGGCTCGATCCACACTGCGGATCAATCCCATGGGATCTGCTTTCGCAGACAGCAAGGTCAACTCGTCAT
>JBIIPF010000287.1:0-2551 GCA_044342755.1 Limnohabitans sp.
CCTTTGATGGTGGTAGTGGGCACCACCTTGGGCATGTTGATTGCCGATGTACCAGCCGTCTTTGTGGGTGACAAGTTGGCCGACAAAATTCCCATGCGTGTGGTGCACACCATTGCGGCGGCGATATTTGCGGTGTTGGGCGTGGCCACGCTGTTGGGCGTGGGCAAAAACTTTTTCTAAAGCAGCTTATTGCTCGGGGTGTCGAGAGCAACTGCGAAACACCTCGGAGTACATGCGCAAACGATCTTTGCCGTTGGTGAGTTCATCTGAAATCAAATCTGCAATGGCGGTGGTCAGACGAATGAAATCGGGGTTGCAGTGGTGCTTGGTGTTGCTTTGGTATGTGTCTTGCCGAACCCAGCCGTTGTCGCGCATCAAAAAAGCATAGTGGGTCAACTCGTGCCCAGCGGCCCAACTCACCATGCCACGGCTCCAAGCGCTCAAGGTGCGCGGCGACACACCTATTTGCAATGTGTTGTTGGGCTGGTCGTTCGAAGGGTATTGAAACACCATGCGGGCGTTCAGCGGCAAGGTGGCGTCCACCACCACTTGCGGCATCGGAAAGTCTGAGGGCCCAGCAGTCTCCGTTTTGATGAAAGTCCAAATGATTTGCAAAACGGCCATGTCCAACTTTTTATCGACGTTTTGAATCATGTCGGGGGTGGCTGGTTTGTTGGTGGCGAATTCCAGCTCCAACTCGCGCGCCATGATCTGAACCGCGCGGTAATGCAACAAACACAACTCCACATCATCACTCAACGGCGCTTGCATGACATCGCCCGTGTTCGCCAAGTTGTCTTTCATCCACTTGGCATAGGTGCTGTTGATGAAGTTGTAGTTTTCCAGCGCTTGGGTTTCTGAAAAACCTTGTTTGATGGTTAAAAAATAACCAATCCGAACATAAGTATCGCTGTGGTTGAGAAAAATATTGGCACTGCGAAGCTGTTCATCGAGTGCTGCATGAACAGCGAAATGGTTACCGACCAAATCAAAAGCACTGGCACACCGGTTCGACAGGTAGGCCAATTCGGTTTTGTTGTCGCGCCACTGTGGGTGTCGGTCAACCCAGCTCTTGAGTGGCGGCATGTCTTGCGCAAAAGCCAGTCCCTGGACAAAGCACAGTAAAAAAGCAGCGAGGTATTTCATCGACAACACTTTAAAGGCTTATGGCTTCCAGTGTGCAAACAAGGGGGATTTGTTGTACGAATGGCTTACCAGCCCACGGTACCAAGGCGGTAGGCTGGTCTGAACCAGCGCCAAAGCATGGGCCTCGCTTCAGGTCTTTTTGGCCACCAAGGTCAAGATGTCGTAGCTGGCCACCACTTCGCTAAATTGATTGGTGACCTCCACATCCCAAGCCACCACGCCTTGTCCCACGCCGTTGGCGTCGCGTTTGCGGCGGTCGATTTTGCGTTTCGCCGTGAGTCTTGCTTGGATGGTGTCGCCAATACCCACTGGTTTCACAAAACGCAAGGTGTCCAAGCCGTAGTTGGCCAACACCGGGCCCACAGCGGGTGACACAAACAAACCCGCCGCCGCCGACAAAACGAAATAACCATGTGCAATGCGTTTGCCAAAGGCTGAGTTCTTCGCGGCTTCTTCATCGAAGTGCATGTAGAAATAGTCGCCCGAAATACCACCGAAATTCACCACATCGGCCTCGGTCACGGTGCGTCTGTGGGTGAGCAAGGAGTCGCCAATCTGCAGTTCTTCAAAATGACTTCTGAATGGATGCAAGGGCGTGTCGTTCACTTTGGCACCACGCATGTATTCACCGGTGATGGCGGCCAACATGGAGGGCGAGCCTTGCAGCGCAGTGCGTTGCATGTAGTGCGTGACCGCACGCAAACCACCCAACTCTTCGCCACCACCAGCGCGGCCTGGGCCGCCGTGTTTGAGTTGCGGCAAGGGTGAGCCGTGGCCTGTGGATTCCACCGCTGCTTCGCGGTCCAAGATCAGCATGCGGCCATGCCAAGCCGCAGCAGTGTGCACCACTTTCACCGCCACGCTGGGGTCATGTGTGACCAAGCTGCCCACCAAGCTGCCTTTGCCCAACTTGGCAATCGCCAAGGCTTCATCCACATCGGCATAAGGCATGAGCGTGCTGACCGGACCAAAAGCTTCCACATCATGCACAGCCGATGTGCTGAGTGGTTTGTCGCACACCAACACCGTGGGCGCGAAGAATGCGCCTTGGTCCACGCCCTCGCCCACCAGCTTCACATCGGCGCTGCCACCCAACAACAACTTGGCATGCTGTTGAAGCATGGCCACTTTTTGTGCCACATCATCGCGCTGCGCGTGCGAGGCCAAGGCGCCCATGCGCACGCCTTCCACCGACGGGTCACCGACCACGGTTTTGGACAAACGCGCCATGAGTTTTTCAGCCACGGCGTCCAAGTGCTTGGCAGGCACGATGGCACGTCGAATGGCGGTGCATTTTTGACCGGCCTTGATGGTGATTTCTTTCGCTACTTCTTTCACAAACAAATCAAACTCTTCGTCATCGGGGCTGACATCGGGGCCGAGGATGGCGCAGTTGAGCGAATCG
>JBIIPF010000288.1:0-2546 GCA_044342755.1 Limnohabitans sp.
TGGAGTAAGCCACCACGCGCTTGATGTCGTTTTGCACAATGCCCAAGAAGCCCATGAAGAGCGCGGTGATGGAACCCACCACCAAAATCAGGTTCAAGGCGGTGTCAGACAGCTCAAACAAAGGCGACATGCGCGCCACCATGAAAATGCCCGCCGTCACCATGGTGGCGGCGTGGATCAAAGCAGAAATGGGCGTCGGGCCTTCCATCGAGTCGGGCAACCAGACATGCAATGGGAACTGCGCGGACTTGCCCATCGCACCCACAAACAAGCAGATGCAAATGACTGTGATCAGCATCCAGTCGGTGCCCGGCAATTGCAAGGCGCCCAATTCGGATGCTTTGCCAAAGACCTCGGTGTAATTCAGTGAGCCCGCATAGGCGGCAATCAGGCCAATGCCCAAGATGAAGCCGAAGTCACCCACGCGGTTGACCAAAAAAGCCTTCATGTTGGCAAACACGGCGCTGGGTTTGTTGAACCAAAAACCAATGAGCAAATAAGACACCAAGCCCACGGCTTCCCAACCGAAGAAAAGCTGCAACAGGTTGTTGCTCATCACCAGCATCAGCATGGAGAAGGTGAACAAGGAGATGTAGGCGAAGAAGCGGTTGTAGCCCTTGTCTTCTGCCATGTAGCCGATGGTGTAGATGTGCACCATCAGTGACACAAAGGTCACCACGCACATCATCATGGCGGTCAAACCATCGACCATGAAGCCAATTTCCATTTTCAAACCACCCACTTCCATCCAGGTGTAGAGGGTTTCGTTGAAACGTGCGCCTTCGGTCACCACGCTGTAGAGCGTTTGCGCTGACAAGATGAAGGACACCAACACACCCAAGATGGTGAGCGTGTGGGACATGCGGCGACTCAGGTGTGCGCCGCCCAACTGCGTGCCCAAAATACCGGCCAACAACGCACCGGCCAACGGAGCCAGGGCGACGGTGAGCAGGGTAGAAGCTTGAATGGTTTGGCTCATGAATCAGGTCAGCCCTTGAGGACATTGAGTTCGTCCACATTGACGCTGGAACGGTTTCGGAACAACAAGACCAAGATGGCCAAACCAATGGCCGACTCAGCTGCTGCGACTGTCATGATGAAAAACACAAAAATTTGGCCTTGCATGTCACCCAAGTAATGCGAGAAGGCCACGAAATTGGTGTTGACTGCCAGCAGCATCAGTTCGATGGCCATCAACAACACAATGAGGTTTTTGCGATTCAAAAAGATGCCAATGACCGACAAGGCAAACAGCACGGCGCTGAGGGTCAGGTAGTGGCCAAGGGTGACAGTCATGCTTTGGGCTCCTCAGGGGCGGGGGCAGGCACCAAGGCTTGGTGCACAGGATCGACTTTGACCATGCGCAAGCGGTCTGCCGGTTTGACCTTGATTTGTTCTGCGGGGTCTTGCAATTTATGGTCTTGACGCTTGCGCATGGTGAGCGCAATCGCTGCAATGATGGCCACCAACAAAATAACAGCGGCTACTTCCAGCGGATAAAGATAATCGGTGTAGAGGGCGATACCCAATTCTTTGGTGTTCGAAATCGTGCCGCCATTGGCATCAAGCACAGGGGCAGGGGCAGGTGCCGAGCGGAATCCGCCCATCAGTACCGACGCCAATTCAAGGGCCAGTACCGCGCCAATCGAGGCAGCCAAAGGGAAGTTGTTCCAAAACCCTTGTTTGAGCTTTTCAAGATTGACGTCAATCATCATCACCACAAACAAGAACAGCACCATCACCGCACCCACATAGACCAGCACCAAGGTGATGGACAAGAACTCGGCATGCAACAACATCCAAATACCAGCGGCTTGAAAAAACGCCAAGATCAGGTAGAGCGCAGCGTGCACGGGGTTGCGCACCGTGATGACACGCACGGCGGCAAACAGCAGCACAGCCGCAAAAGCGTAGAACAGAACTGATTTGACGTCCATGTTGCTATCTTTCCAAGGGGTTAACGGTACTTGGCATCGGCTGCCTTGTTGGCCGCAATTTGCGGCTCATATCGGTCGCCCACGGCCAGCAACATGTCTTTGGTGAAATACAGGTCGCCACGTTTTTCACCGTGGTATTCGAAGATGTGGGTTTCAACAATGGAATCGACCGGGCAGCTTTCTTCGCAAAAGCCGCAAAAAATGCATTTGGTCAGGTCGATGTCGTAACGGGTGGTGCGACGCTGGCCATCGGCACGCACATCGGATTCGATGGTGATGGCCATGGCGGGACACACGGCCTCGCACAATTTGCAGGCGATGCAACGCTCTTCGCCGTTCTCGTAGCGGCGCAAAGCATGCAGGCCGCGAAAGCGCGGGCTCAAGGGTGTTTTTTCTTCGGGAAATTGCACCGTGATCTTGCGGGCAAACATGTAACGGCCCGTGATGGCAAAGCCCTTGAAAAACTCCAACAGCAAAAAGCTGGAGAAAAAATCAAGCCAAGAAAACGGCGCGGCAGCAGTGGTGGAAGGGCGGTTCATGCGTGTGGCCTCAATTCCAAATGTTCCAAGGGGTTTGCATCCAGATGCCAATCACCACCAACCACACCAA
>JBIIPF010000040.1:0-10127 GCA_044342755.1 Limnohabitans sp.
CGGCTTCCAATACGTTAACTGCGCCAAACTTAGTTATCGACAGCATGGGCATAGGCTTCACAAAATTTGGGGAATCAATTTCTATTGCAGAGCTTTGTGCGGTTCACAAGGAAGTGGCTCAAAACAGTACTTGCTCTGCAACTGACATCATTACTGCCATTTATTGGACTTTCAAAACGCCACTCAGTGTTGACACCAAGGTGACTTATGGATTTAAGTTTGCATCACCTTGATGCATTGAACGATTTGCAACAGCTTCAAAGCCAGCCTCATCCGCTGGCTTTTTTTCTACCCATGATTTTCAAGTCTTGTCATCATGCGCGGCATCTGCCGCCGCTTTCTGCTGCTCCCGCTTCAACTTCTCTTTTTTCAAGTCGTTCCACTGGTGCAGGGCGAACACAAACACCAGACCAAACACGCCCAATTCAATCCACATGCCCATGGTTTTGCTCCGTGACGAAAGTGTGACAAATGAAACAAGCCCCAAGCCTACAATTCTTTGGCTGCCACCGTAGTTCAATGGATAGAACTCTCCCCTCCTAAGGGAGTGATACAGGTTCGATTCCTGTCGGGGGCACCAACCAAGGTGATTTTTGAGAATGCATTCTCAATAATAGAAAACTCCTATCGAATACCCCTATGTAATTTTGAATTGATTCTTGCGATATTGGGTTCTTATTCTGTTTCATGAACTGAGGGTGGCAGGTGCCTTTTGTCTTTTTCAAAGCTTCGCTGATCGCTCTTTTGACAATCGGTGTGGGGTTGGCCCATGCGCACCCGCATCTGCGCTTGGCCTACCAACTCGACCCCATGCTGAACCAAGACCGCCAACTCACGGGCTTTCATGTCAGTTGGCAAATTGACGCGCAAAACACCCTGCTGGCCCGGGAGAACATCGACCTGAACAAAAACAGCCAGCTCGACCCGGATGAACTACAGGCCTTCGCCGAGACAAACCAAAGCCTGATGCAGCCATACCAGTATTTCCTCACCATTGAAGATGCACAGACTGGCAAACCTTTGAATTTCCAAGTCAACAATTTTGTAGCGCGGGACGCGGGACGCGGTTTCCAAGGCGGCATTTTTCTAGAGTTTGCTGTTCAACTGGCGGCTGACAAACAATTGGACCAGGTCAAATTGCAAATGCAAGACCCCACTTGGTACATCGGCTTTCAGCCGCGCTTGGGTCAAGTCCTCAGCAGCGACGCCTGTTCCTCAAATTTCACCCGCGAAAAAAGGCTCACCGACTCCCAAGGTGAGCAAGAGTTTCAACGTATTCATGTTCAATGTGCAGCAGGGTCTGAGGCCCGTCCTGCTGCACAGGTTTCGCCAACCAACGGGCCCATCAACGGAGACAATTCATGAAATTTAAGAAAATAGCTGCAGTTTTTTTCGCCAGTGCAGTGCTCGGTACTTTGTCGATGGGCAGCGCATTTGCCTATGAGAGCTGCCACAAATCCAAATGGGGTCCTAATGACCAACTTGGTGCTTTGAACAACATCACCAAAGACAATATTTTGGCGGCCACCAAGCTGATCAAACAAGGTAAGAAAATGGCCATGGCGATTGAGACCAACTCCAAGACGCCTGCTTTCCCTCCCCGTACTTACTCCATGACCATTGTCAAACCTGGTCAAGAAAACGGCCAAACACTGGGTAAAACCAAGCTCAGCTACCACGATGACATTTTGCAAGCTTGGGTGGGTATCGGTACGCAGTTGGATGGCTTGGGTCACATCGGTATTGATAACACCTACTACAACTGCACGCCTGGTATCGACGTGACAGGCGTCAGCGGTTTGAAGAAATTTGGCATTGAAACCTTCCCAGGTGTCGCCACCCGCGCTGTGCTCTTGGACATGACAGCGGTCATGGGCAAAGACATCATCCCTGAGGGAACACCTTTCAATCAGCCAGAAATCGAAGCTGCCTTGAAGCGCCAAGGCAATATGAAGATCAACAAAGGCGATGTGGTGATTTTCTATACCGGCTGGCACAAACTGCTGGGCGTGGATGACAAGCGCAATGGCGCAGCCCACCCTGGCTTGGGCGTGCAAGGCGCACGTTACCTGGCCAATTTGGGTGTGGCCATGGTCGGTTCAGACACTTGGGGCTTGGAAGTCGTTCCCTTTGAGAATGAAGGCCAAGTGTTCCACGTCCACCAGATTTTGCTGGCCGAATTTGGTGTCTTCATTCTGGAGAACGTGGTGGCCGAACAAGCCATCAAGGACAAGGTTTATGAAGGCATGATCACCGTTGGCCCACACCGCACCACTGGTTCGGTTCAAGCTATTGTGAATCCGATCTTTGTTTACTGATTTCACCTGCAAGTGACAAAAGGCAGCTTCGGCTGCCTTTTTTTTGCAAGCTCAAAATTTCTTGCTCAGCCCCGTGTCTGGAAAGGCCTCAGGGATGGTGGCCACCTGGCCGCAATGCGCGGCGGTGTAGCCGGGCAACTGGTTGACCGCAAACTGAAATTCGTCGCTGTTCAAAATCTTCAAAACCGCTTGCAAATGCGGCTTGTCCAAGTCGGACTGGTTGCACAGCAAAAAATACCGCTCGGTGGCCAAGGGCAAAAACTCCAGCTTGAAGCGACGCGCCGGTGTTTCCACGCCAAAGCCGACATCGGCCATGCCACTGGCCACATAAGCGGCCACGGCTGCATGGGTGAATTCAGCTTGCTCGTAGCCGGCGATTTGAGACGCATCAACTTGGGCTTTTTTCAGAAAACACTCCAGCAAAAACCGCGTGCCACTGCTGGGTTGGCGATTGACGAAGCGCAAGCCTTTGCGGGTCAGGTCTTTCACATCGTAAATTTTGTGGGGATTGCCACTGGCCACCATGAAACCTTGGCGGCGGGTGGCCACATGGATGATCCGGCTTTCCTTGGGCTTGAGCCATTTGGCGTAATGCTTGAACGCCAGTTCTTCAAACTCGCCCTGCGGGATGTGAAAGCCTGCAATCTCACAAGCTCCAGCGTGCAACGACGCCACCGCCTCGACACTGCCAACGTATTTGCGCTCAACATGGGTGCCCGACAGCGCCAGCTTTTCAATCATTTTTTCCACGGCAAAGCCATGGCTGGCATGAACCCGCAACACCTCGTTGCTGGTGGACAAAACCCGGCCAATTTCCCCTTCAAGTTCCGAGGCCAAGGTTTCCAACATGGGTGTGAGCCGCGCAGAGATGCGGTGCCCAGCCCACACCAACTTCTCGGCCAAGGGCGTCAGGGTGGAACCTTTCCCACGCTCCATGTTCAACAAAGACATGCCCAACTGCTGCTCGCCTTGACGAATCAGGCTCCAAGCATGCCGGTAAGAGGCACCGGTTTTTTTACAAGAGCCCGACAAACTGCCATGGCTTTGCACTTCAGCCAGCAACTCCAATAAGCGCGGTGCCAGGTTGTGGCCATGGGCGTCACTGATGGTCCACTGCGGCTTGATCGAGACTTTGTGCATCAAAATATAGGCTCTGAAGAGCATATTAGTTGTGTTGATGAAACCGATCTTAACTGAGCCTCATAGACATATTGCGGCGACTCAGTGCTTTCCCTAGACTCGGTTGTGCTGGGAAAGCATACGTTAAAGTCGAACGCTGGCACAACAACCAAAAAATTGGAGACAACATGAGCACATCAGTTGACGCTTCCGACAGCGCGGCAAACGGCACACCCGGCTTTTTGTCAAAGGAACGCATCATTGCAGGCGAGGGATTCAACCGCTGGCTGGTTCCACCCGCCGCTCTCGCTATTCACCTTTGCATCGGCATGGCCTACGGCTTCTCGGTTTTCTGGCTGCCATTGTCCAAAGCATTGGGCATCAAAGAAGCCATTCAGTGTGGCCCTGATATTGGCTTCTTCCAAGAATTGTTCATCTCCACTTGCGACTGGAAAGTCTCAACACTGGGTTGGATGTACACCATGTTTTTTGTGCTGTTGGGCAGCTCAGCAGCCTTGTGGGGCGGCTGGCTCGAGCGTGCAGGCCCGCGCAAAGCAGGTGTGGTCAGCGCCATTTGCTGGTGCGGCGGCATGCTGATTTCTGCAGCTGGTATTTACTACCACCAGTTTTGGATGATGTTGTTGGGCTCCGGTGTCATAGGTGGCATTGGTTTGGGCTTGGGCTACATCTCCCCTGTCAGCACACTCATCAAGTGGTTCCCAGACCGTCGTGGCATGGCCACCGGCATGGCCATCATGGGCTTTGGTGGTGGTGCCATGATCGGCTCACCACTGGCCGCTGAACTGATGAAGATATTCGCGACCGACCTTGAGGTGGGCGTGTGGCAGACCTTTGTCTGCATGGCCTTGGTTTATTTTGTTTTCATGATGGGTGGCGCATTGGGCTACCGTGTTCCTCCCACAGGTTGGAAACCAGCGGGCTGGACACCACCGCCACAGCAAGCCAATAACGCCATGATCACGCAACAACATGTGCATGTCAGCAAAGTGTGGGGCATCCCACAATTTTGGATGGTGTGGGTGGTGTTGTGCATGAACGTGTCTGCAGGCATTGGCGTGATTGGCATGGCCAGTCCCATGTTGCAAGAAGTGTTTGGGGGTGCCCTGATCGGCATCGAGGCCAAGTTCATCGAGCTGGATAAAACACAGTTGACGATGATTGCAGGCGTGGCCGCTGGCTTCACGGCGCTGCTGAGTTTGTTCAACATCGGCGGTCGCATCATCTGGGCCAGTTTGTCCGACAAGCTCGGTCGCAAACTCACTTACGTGGTGTTTTTTGTCCTTGGCGCCGCTTTGTACGCATCCGTTCCGGCCAGCGCCATGGCCGGGAACAAGCTGTTGTTTGTGGCCGCGTTTTGCATCATCTTGAGCATGTATGGCGGTGGTTTTGCCACTGTGCCCGCTTACTTGGCCGACTTGTTTGGCACGCAAATGGTGGGCGCCATCCACGGTCGCTTGCTCACGGCTTGGGCCACAGCCGGTATTTTGGGCCCCGTGGTGGTGAACTACATGCGCGACTACCAACTCGGATTGGGCCTGCCGCGTGAACAGGTTTACAACCAAACCATGTTCATTTTGGTGGGCATGTTGGTGGTGGGCTTGATCGCCAACCTGATGATCCGTCCTGTCCATCCCAAGCATTTCATGACGCCCGAGGAATTGGCGCATGAGAAAAAACTGGCCCACGAAAAAGCCAGCGCCTCCGAAGTACACGGCATCGGCGCACCTTCACATGTGAACCCTGTGATCGTTTGGTTGGCTTGGACCGCCGTGAGCATTCCTTTGGCTTGGGGCATCTACCGCACCTTGCAAAGTGTCTCTAAATTTTTCAACTGATTGACTTATGAACAAGCCTCTTGTCGCGCCTGAACTTTTGCTGGTCAGCCAGCTCTTGCCCCAATTCCAAGAGCAACCGGGGGGGTTGCTCCCCTTGTTGCATGCCGTTCAGGACGCCTTGGGCTTTATTCCAGCCAACGCCGTGCCCTTGATCGCAGAAGGCATGAACCTGTCTCGCGCCGAGGTGCATGGCGTCATCACCTACTACCACTTCTTTCGCAGCACACCCCCTGGCCACCACGTGGTTCAGGTGTGCCGTGCAGAAGCCTGCCGGGCTTGTGGCAGCGAAGAACTGTGGGCGCAAGCGCAAAGCTTGCTGGGTTGCGGTGCGCATGAAACCAGTGCCGATGGAAAGTTTTCCCTCGAGCCGGTGTATTGCTTGGGCCTGTGTGCCTCTTCACCTGCCATGCAAATTGACGACAAGATGCATGTCCGCATGACCGAATCCAAGTTCAGCGCCGTCGTCGCCAAACTCGGGAGCACCGCATGATCACGCTCTACGTTCCTTGTGATTCCGCCGCTTTGGCCGCCGGTGCCGATGACGTGGTGGATGCCTTGCACCACCATGCTGAAAAGCATGGCGTCGCCATCGACATTCAGCGCAACAGCTCGCGTGGCTTGTTCTGGCTCGAACCCTTGGTGGAAGTGTTGACACCACAAGGCCGCGTGGCCTATGGCCCAGTCAGCACAGACGATGTGGCCTCATTGTTTGAAGCCGGTTTCTTGAACGGCGGGGCACATGCCTTGGCCTTGGGTCTCACCGATCAAATCCCTTACTTGGCCAAGCAACAACGCCTGACGTTCGCCCGCATGGGCATCACCCGCCCACTGTCTTTGGACGACTATGCCGCGCACGGTGGTTGGGTCGGTTTGAAAAACGCCGTGGCCATGGAAGCTGCCGCCGTGGTGCAGCAAGTGCTCGATTCGGGTTTGCGTGGTCGTGGTGGCGCAGCGTTTCCAGCAGGCATCAAATGGCGCACCGTCTTGGGCACCACCTCGGCGCAAAAGTACGTGGTTTGCAACGCGGATGAAGGCGACTCCGGCACCTTCTCCGACCGCATGACCATGGAGGGTGACCCCTACATGCTGATTGAAGGCATGGCCATCGCCGGTTTGGCGGTGGGTGCCACTTTGGGTTACATCTACATCCGATCCGAATACCCGCACGCCATTGCCACCATGAACACCGCCATCGCCTTGGCCGAGTCGGCGGGCTTTTTGGGCGACAACGTGATGGGCAGTGGCAAGGCGTTTCGCATCGAGGTGCGCAAGGCCGCCGGGGCTTATGTGTGCGGCGAAGAAACCGCCATGCTTGAAAGCATCGAGGGCAAGCGTGGCATCGTTCGTGCCAAACCGCCCTTGCCTGCCTTGCAAGGTTTGTTTGGCCAACCAACGGTCATCAACAACGTCATCACCTTGGCCAGCGTGCCCATCATCATGGCCAAGGGCGCTGGTTTTTACAAAGACTTTGGCATGGGCCGCTCCACCGGCACCTTGCCGTTCCAAATCACCGGCAATGTGTTGCAAGGTGGTTTGGTGGAACGCGCCTTTGGACTGAGCTTGCGCGAATTGCTGTTTGATTTCGGTGGTGGCAGCCGCAGTGGCCGCCCCATCAAAGCGGTGCAAGTGGGTGGCCCCTTGGGTGCCTATGTGCCCGAGTCCCAGTGGGACGTGCCGCTGGACTATGAAGCCTACGCCGCCATGGGTGCGGTGGTGGGGCATGGCGGCATCGTGGTGCATGACGACACAGCCAACATGGCCAGTTTGGCCCGCTACGCCATGGAATTTTGTGCGCTGGAAAGCTGTGGCAAGTGCACGCCTTGCCGCATCGGTTCCACACGCGGCATGGAAACCATCGACCGCATTGGAACCGCAGCCAACAAAGAACAGCAAGTGCACTTGCTGCGCGATCTGTGCGACACCATGTTGCATGGCAGCTTGTGCGCCATGGGTGGCATGACGCCCTACCCGGTGTTGTCCGCACTCAACCATTACCCCGCAGACTTTGGCTTGGAAGCCAAAGCTGTTTCTGTTCCTTAAGGAAACACCATGTTGATGTACCTGAAACAAGAGCGTGACCACGGCACCCCCGCCCGTACCTCCACAGAAACTGTGCAACTGAGCATCGACGGCTATGACGTCAGCGTGCCCAAGGGGACCTCGCTCATGCGTGCTGCGGTTGAAGCTGGGATTCAAGTGCCCAAGCTGTGCGCCACCGACAGCCTCGAGCCTTTTGGTTCTTGCCGCTTGTGCTTGGTGGAAGTTGATGGCCGCAAGGGCTTCCCCGCTTCTTGCACCACACCCGCCGAAGCTGGCATGGTGGTGCGCACCCAAACACCCAAGTTGCAAGACCTGCGCAAAGGTGTGATGGAGCTCTATATTTCGGACCATCCCTTGGATTGTTTGACCTGCAGCGCCAATGGCAACTGCGAATTGCAAGACATGGCCGGTGTCACCGGTTTGCGCAATGTGCGCTATGGCGTGGGCGAGGCCGCTGGTGCCCACCATTGCGATGCAAAAAAGGACGAGTCCAACCCCTACTTCACTTACGACGCCAGCAAATGCATTGTGTGCAACCGCTGCGTACGTGCTTGTGAAGAAACCCAGGGCACGTTTGCCCTCACCATTTCGGGACGCGGCTTTGAGAGCCGCGTGTCCCCCGGTCAAGACCAGCCGTTCATGGACAGCGAATGCGTGTCTTGCGGCGCTTGTGTCGAAGCCTGCCCAACAGCCACCTTGCAAGAAAAATCCATCATCGAGTTGGGCCAACCCGAGCACAGCCTGATCACCACCTGCGCTTATTGCGGCGTGGGTTGCGGCTTCAAAGCCGAGATGAAGGGCAACACCGTGGTGCGCATGGTGCCTTGGAAAGACGGCAAAGCCAACGAGGGCCACTCGTGTGTGAAAGGTCGTTTTGCCTGGGGTTATGCCACCCACCAAGACCGCATCACCAAACCCATGATCCGCGCCAAGATCACCGACCCTTGGCAAGAAGTCAGCTGGGACGAAGCCATCAATTACGCAGCCTCCGAGTTCAAACGCATCCAGGCCAAACATGGCAAAGACTCAGTGGGCGGCATCACCTCATCACGTTGCACCAACGAAGAAACCTACTTGGTGCAAAAACTCGTGCGGGCCGCTTTTGGCACCAACAACGTGGACACCTGTGCCCGTGTTTGCCATTCACCCACCGGCTATGGCTTGGGCCAAACCTTTGGCACCTCGGCAGGCACACAAACTTTCAAATCCGTGGAACAGGCCGACGTGTTGTTGGTGATTGGTGCCAACCCCTCCGATGCCCACCCTGTTTTTGCCTCGCGCATGAAGCGTCGTTTGCGTGAAGGCGCGAAATTGATCGTGGCCGACCCGCGCAAAATTGACTTGGTCAGCAGCCCGCATGTGAAAGCCCAACACCACTTGGCTTTGAAACCCGGCACCAATGTCGCGCTCATCACTGCGTTGGCCCATGTCGTGGTCACCGAAGGCTTGGTGGCCGATGACTATGTGGCGCAGCGTTGCGACAACAAGAGCTTCAATGAATGGTGCGAATTTGTCTCCAAGCCAGAGAATTCGCCCGAAGCCTTTGAAAGCGTCACCGGTGTGCCCGCTTCTGAAGTACGTGCCGCTGCACGCATGTACGCCGCCGGACCGAACTCGGCCATCTACTACGGCTTGGGCGTCACCGAGCATTCACAAGGCTCGACCATGGTGATTGGCATTGCCAACCTGGCCATGGCTTGTGGCATGGTGGGTCGCGAAGGCGTGGGCGTGAACCCCTTGCGTGGTCAAAACAATGTGCAAGGGGCTTGCGACATGGGCAGCTTCCCTCACGAGTTGCCAGGCTACCGTCATATCTCGGACACCACCACACGCACCTTGTTTGAAGGCGCTTGGGGCGTGGCCTTGAGTCCCGAGCCCGGCTTGCGCATTCCCAACATGTTTGATGCAGCCATGGACGGCTCGTTCTTGGGTCTGTATTGCCAAGGTGAAGACATTGTGCAGTCCGACCCCGATACCCAACACGTGGCGGCTGCGTTGTCTGCGATGGAATGCATCGTGGTGCAAGACATCTTCCTGAACGAAACCGCCAAGT
Organism: Limnohabitans sp.; assembly: GCA_044342755.1. Classification (GTDB taxonomy): domain Bacteria; phylum Pseudomonadota; class Gammaproteobacteria; order Burkholderiales; family Burkholderiaceae_C; genus Limnohabitans. The sequence goes on from JBIIPF010000040.1 coordinate 9,387, forward strand.
ACGCCCATGTGTTTTTACCGGGCTCTTCCTTCTTGGAAAAAGACGGCACCTTCACCAACGCCGAACGCCGCATCTCGCGTGTGCGCCAAGCCATGCCCCCCATGGCCGGTTTGGCCGATTGGGAAGTCACGGTGAAATTAGCCAAGGCCTTGGGCTATGAGATGCACTATGCGCATCCCGAAGAGATCATGAAAGAGATTGCCGCGCTCACACCTAGCTTCAGCGGTGTCAGCTATGCCAAGATCGATCAGCACACCAGCTTGCAATGGCCTTGCAATGACAACACGCCAGACGCGGGCATGGACATCATGCACACCAGCGGATTCATGCGCGGCAAAGGCAAGTTCTTCCCCACGCAATACGTGGCCAGCCAAGAAAAAATCACGCGCAAATTCCCGCTCTTGCTCACCACGGGACGCATCTTGTCGCAATACAACGTGGGCGCACAAACCCGCCGCACCGACAACAACCAATGGCACAGCGAAGACCGCTTGGAAATCCACCCGCACGATGCCGAAGAACGCGGCATCAAGCAAGACGATTGGGTGGGCATTGAAAGCCGTTCGGGTCGCACCGTGTTGCGTGCTGAAATCAGCGAGCGCATGCAAGCCGGTGTGGTCTACACCACGTTCCACTTCCCCGAGTCGGGCGCCAACGTGATCACCACCGATGCCTCCGACTGGGCCACCAACTGTCCCGAGTACAAAGTGACAGCGGTGCAAGTGGTGGCGGTCAGTCAAC
>JBIIPF010000041.1:0-10012 GCA_044342755.1 Limnohabitans sp.
ACAGCGGCGCCATGCTGCTGCCCGGGCGCTCGCAATTGGCCAGCAACACGCCCCAAGCCTCGCCCATCGGGTCGCTGCCCCAGCCGGGCAACTCGTCCCAACCCACCGGCACCCAGCGGCTTTTGCGCACGTCTTTGCCAAATGCTTCAGGGGGCGGTGGCGGCGGCTTGGCACTGGGCGCAGGCCCGCTAGGCGGGGGCGGCGCGGGGGGAGCGGCTGCGGGTGCAGGCTCGGCGGCAGGGCTGGGCACAGGGGCAGGTTCTGGCAACACACGCGGCCCGGCGCAACCCGCCAACACCAAAATCCACAGCAGCAAAGCCAAAGCTTGGAAGCGGTTTACAGTGCGGCTTGCTGAACAGGGAACAAACATGTGGTTGATTTTGCTTGAAGCGTTGGGGGCCGGTTTGATTCTGGTCTTGATCGTGTGGTGGACCATGTCGGGGCGCAACGAGAACAAGCCCAACGACAAAGACCCCGACTAAAGCACGGCGGGCAATTGCAGCCGACGTTGGTGCAGCGCCGCGATGTCGAGTTCGGCCATGACACAAGCTTCGCCCGTGGGCTGCACGGCTTGCACCTGACCCCAGGGGTCGACCCACATCGAGTGGCCCCAGGTTTGCCGACCGTTTTCGTGCACACCGCCTTGCGCCGCCGCGCCCACCCAAGCCAGGTTGTCCAACGCGCGGGCCCGCAGCAACACCTCCCAATGCGCCGAGCCGGTGGTGTGGGTGAAGGCGCTGGGCACCAGCAGCAGCTCGGCACCCATGGCGCGAAGTTGTTGGTAGTGCGTGGGAAAGCGCACATCAAAGCAAACACTCAAACCAATGCGCCATTTGTGGCCATCTTTGGATGGCAAATCGAAACACACCGGTGTGTCTCCAGCTTGCAGCACGGCAGCTTCGTCATAGCGCTCTTGCCCGTTGTCGAAATAAAACAAATGGATCTTGTCGTAGCGGGCCAGGCAATGGCCTTGCGGACCAAACACCAAACTGGCGTTGCGCACATGCAAGTCGTCGCCGTCGATGGCCAAGGGCATGGTGCCCGCCACCACATACACACCGTATTGCGCGGCCATGCGGGCCAAACGTGTTTGCATGACGCCTTCGCCAAAGCGTTCAGCGATGGCGAGTTTGTCGTTGTCGTGGCGGCCCATCAGGCAGAAATACTCGGGCAACACGGCCAACTCGGCACCGGCTTGTGCGGCCTGCGCCAGCAAGCGTTCGGCCGCGTCCAAGTTGGTGGGCATGTCGGTGACGGACACCATTTGCAACAAGGCTGCTTTCATGGCTTGTTCTCCGGTTCTTTCTTGCCAGACGCAGGCTCCACTTTTGTCACCTTGGGTTCTTTCCAAGAGCCTTCCACCCGAAATTCTTGGGTGTTGGATTTCATCAAGGGACGGCGCAACACGTACTGCGCCAAAAAACTGGTGAGACCCACCAGCGGGTTGATGGCCGAGTACACCAAGGATGCCGTGCCCGCATTCAACTCGGGCACCACCACCACCTTGATGTCTTGGGTTTCGCGCTGAATGTCGGCGCGGCCTTCCATCAACACGGCGGCACTCACGCCTTTCATTTGCAAGTTGTTGGTGCTGGCAATGCCTTGCGCGATGAACACATCGCCGCGCACAAAGTCGAAGGCAAAACCTTCGCTGAACAAGTCTTTGAAATCCAAGGTCAAGCGGCGTGGCAAAGACTGCAAACTCAACACGCCCAGCAAGCGGGTGACACCGGGGTCGGCTTTCAAAAATTGGCCGCGCTCGATGTTGACCGTGAACTGCCCGGCCATGGTGGTGTAGTCGGGCGAAAACGGTGAGCCTTGCCAACCCACTTGACCGGCCATGCGGCCCTTGCCTTCGCGAATCGCACCTTTGTGGCCAAAGCGCTCCAGCAATTCACCCGAGTCTTGGATGTCCAAGGTGAAATCGAGTTGCGAGCGCTTGGCCGCGGCATTGCCGGGGCCGCCCCATTGGCCTTTGCTTTGGAACTTGGCCTCGGGCGTGCTGAGGTTGAATTTGTTCAGCACCCATTCGCGCCCGCCGGTGAGGTTGGTGCGGGCAAAGCCATCGATCTCGGCGCGGCCCAAGGCGAGGCCGCGCACCTCCAGGTTGTCCACCACGATGTCCAAGGCCGGCATGTCTTTGGGCGACTCGGCCATCGAGGTTTCCACCTCCTCCAACACCGATGGCGGAACCACCAGGTAGTTCAATCGCGCCACCACCCTGGCTGACACGTTGTCTTGGGCTGGACGGAACTCGGCGGTACCTTGCAATTCAGTGGCCTTGGCCTGGATGCGCCACAGCTTGGCCTGCTTGTCGGCCACCGCTTGGACTTGTTTGAAGTTGCGCCCGAGGTAGGTCAGCTCGGGCGTGTTGAGTTCAATGCGGCTGGGCGCATGCACGGCCAGCACCTGGCGCGGTGCGCCCCCTTTCTCAGGCTCGGCATCGGTCCACGGGCTCAAGGCTTGCTGCCACTCGTCCACATTGAACTTGGGGTGCCGGATTTGGGCCAGCACCATCTTGTCCGGGTTGTCTTTGCTCTCGACCACCGTGCCCAGCTGCAACAAACCGCCCAGCACCTGGGTGTTGGCGGCCGAGACATCGCGCACGTACTTGACCGACAACACCGAGCCCATGGTGAAGCTGAGTTGCTCCAGCGGGGCCGACTTGCCCGCACTGCGCAGCAACTGGCTGTCCACGCGCAGCGGCCATGCAGCAGCCACCGGTTTGTTCAGGGGCTCGGGCAATTCCAAGGCCATGCCTTGCAGGTTGCTGCTCAAGGCATATTCAACTTGACCGTTGCGCAAGCCCAAACTGGCCACATAGTTGGTACTGCCCTTCAAAAGAGCCGCCATGCTGGACAGGCTGCCCAGCTCGGGCGCTTGTTGCAAGGCCTCGGCACTGACACCGCCTTGCAAGACCAAGCGGGTTGGCCCCTCGGTCAAGCTGTCGTTGAAGCGCAAACCGCCATCGAGCTTGGCGTCCGAGCCCAACACCCGCAAGCGCACGCCGTTGGCCACCACCCCAGACTCGCTGTAGATGAGCGTGCCGCGGGCCTTGGAGAAACGCGGCAAGTGGGGCGCCCACTGCACATCGTTGCCATCCAATTTGAGGGTCGCTTGCACCCGCGACAAACTCGGGTTGCTCAAGGGCACGAACAAACGCAATTGCTGCTCGGCCATGCCCGTGGCTTGCACCGTGCTGAGTGTGCTGCCCAGCTTGTCGGCCAAAGGGGAACTGCGCACCAATTGCAGCGCGTCCATCAACTGGCTTTTGAGAACAGCGTTGACCTCGACCAGCGGGTCGTCCATGTCGTTGATTTGCACATCCAGCTTGGAGACTTGCAACATGCCCGCGGGCCCCATGCGAGCCGACCCAGATTTGACTTGCAAGCGGTTGCGGTTGATTTGCAACTCGCCTGACAACTGCTGCAAGCCCGGCCAAGATGGGGAGGGCTTGCGGCTCAAGTTGGTGGTGGGGTTGGGTACGTACTGAAACTGCGCTTGTTGAAAGGGCGCGTTGATGGTGAACACGCCGTCGCTGCTTTTGGCAAAGGGGAACAGATCAAGGGGGCCTTGCAACACCAGCTTGGCTTGACTGAAAACACCAGCGCCCATCGCGTCACGCAGGTATTGGCGCACCGAGGCGTCCATGGCTTGGGGCAAGTAGCGGTGCAAAGCCCGTGCATCCAAGCGCTGGATGTCGACCTTCAAATCCAGATCGCCCAGTGGTTTCTTGGCCTCGCCTTGGCGCCAAGTCAAATTGAAGTCGCCTTGGGCCAGATCGTTTTTCAATTGGCCTTTGTGAATATGCAAAACCCAGCGCTGGTCCTTGAACTCCCAGGCCAATTCGGCCTTGGCTTGTTGCATTGGAATCCGCGGTTCTGCCAACCAATCGACCAAGCTCAAGCTGCCGTTGTCGATCGCAACTTGGGCCTTGCCGCCATGTTCGTTGAATTGAAACTGCAATTGCGCGTCTTGTGCCCCCGGCCACCACAGCGCCTGCGCTGGGCTGTTGGGGGCCGAAGACTGCAAGCTGAAGCGGTCGAGTTGACCTTTGACGTTGAATTGAACAGCCGGGGTGTTCACATCAAACCATCGCAAGTCCAACTGGGTCAATTGACCTTGTGGTTTGGCTTGGTCGAGCAGTTGCCGCCAATCAACAGGCAGGGGCAAACGCTCTCCCAATCGGCTCAGCACGGCCAAGTTGACACTGTCAATGTGCAACTCTCCCTTTTGCGCCAAGCGAGGGCCTTCGTTGTGCCAAGCCAAGCGGCTGTTGCCACTGGTCCAGGTTTGGCCATCATCCAAAGTGAGTTGGACATCTTGGGTGCGCAGTTCGTGACCCAGGCCTTCTGTCCACACATTGAAATGCAGACGACCGCTCACCGCTTGCAATTCAAGGGGCACGACCTCAGGCGACCATTGCAACTTGACTTGCTGCAAACCCAAATCCAAGGTCGGCTGTCGCCACACGCCACGGTCCCAATCGGCCCAAGCACGCAGCCAGCCTTGGCCTTGGGTCAGGGCCACGCCACGCCAGGCTTGGCCGTAAATCGACAACTTGGCCAAATCAATTTGCGGCATTTCAGCGTAGAGACGGCCTTGCCATGTGCTGATGTCACTGGCGTGGCGGTTGAGCAGCGCCTGCTTGAACTGGCCTTGCAGACTCAAACGCTGGCCCCATTCTGGAGGCGGCGTTGCATCCAAACGCCATTCGTGGCTGCGCAAGCCGTTGTGCATCAACAGGCTGACATCGCTGAAGGCCACCGCTGGTTGCTGATTGAAATCGTCCACCCAACGCAGACGACCTTGGTGGATTTGAAACTCGGGTTGGCGCAGCAGCCAATCGGCGAATGCCGTGGAGTCTGAGGCGCCAAGGGCCAAACCGGCCACCTGCCACGATCCATCCGCGTTGTGCCGAACTTCCAACTCAGGGGCGTCGAGTTCGATGCGTTCGAGTTTCAGGCTCAGCAACGAAGCTGGTGACAAACTCGCACGCAGTTTAGGCAGACGCAAAACCTCTTGGTCTTGGGCGTTGCGCAACACAAAATCGCTGACTTCGACCGAAGGCACCAAACCATCCGAGACAGTGGTCAATTGACCAATACTGACCTTCACGCCCCAGGCCTTGGAGGCGGCGTCTTCAATTTCGGTTCGCCAGTCGATGATTCGCGGCACAATCAAAAAGTGCAAAGCGAGACTGGCCAACAACAACAGCACCCAAAAAGACAAGGCCAAGCCCAGCATCCATTTGGACAGCCTGACATACCAGCGCAGTCCAGCGGGCAGGGGCTTGGGCAGTGACATGGTGTCGGGCATGGCGGGCAAATGGTTTAAGCAATTTGAATTATCACAGGCAAACACGTATCCACTGAGCAGCGATGAACAACTCCCTCGATCCCCGCGCTGAAGGCTCTCGACTGGTGCAGCGTTTGCGCCGTCGCTATGCGGCACACCTGTTGCAATTGCCAGCCGGGACGCCCAGCCCCGAGATCTTGGCCAGATGTTTCTCCAGTTTGCAAATTGAATGGCCTGATCCTGCAGATGCTTTGCGCGTGTTGCGGCAGCTGGTGATGGAGCGGCTGGTGGTGCTGGACTGCGAACAGCAAGCGCCGTTGCAAGCGGTCACTCAAACCATGACCTGGTTGGCCGAGTTCAGTCTGGACATGGCTTTGCAAGAAGCCACGCAACGCGTGGCGCTGCGCCATGGCTTGCCACGCACACCGCAAGGGGGTTTGGCGCAACTGTGGATCGTGGGCATGGGCAAGCTGGGCGCGGCCGAGTTGAATGTGTCCAGCGACATCGACCTCATCTACATCTATGACGAAGAGGGTCAGACACAAGGTTTGGCCGATGGCCGTGGCGTGGTCGACAACCAGGTGTTTTTCGATCGGGTGGTGAAACAGATTTACAGTCTGATTGGCGAGACCACCGAACACGGCTTTGTGTTTCGCATGGACCTGGCCCTGCGCCCGAACGGTGAGTCGGGGCCCAGTGTCGTCTCCTTGCAAGCTTTGGAAGAATATTTTCAAGTGCAGGGTCGCGAGTGGGAGCGCTTGGCCTGGCTCAAGGCGCGGGTGGTGGCACCCGCCGCCTGCATCGACCAGGTGCCCGCTTTGCGCGACATCATCACGCCGTTTGTGTTTCGCCGCTACCTCGACTACAACGTGTTCGAGGCGCTGCGGGTGTTGCACCAGCAAATCCGCTTGCAGTCGCAACGCCGCAGTGCCACGCGGCCCGAACGCGCCAACGATGTGAAGTTGGGGCGCGGTGGCATTCGCGAAATTGAATTCACGGTGCAACTCTTGCAAGTGGTGCGCGGCGGTCAATTCCCCGAGCTGCGCATGCGCCCCACGCTGCACGCCTTGACGGCCTTGGTGCAAGCGCGGCTGATGCCCGCCGAAACCGCGCTGGCCTTGCACGACGCCTATGTGTTTTTGCGCCAAGTGGAACACCGCATCCAGTATTTGGACGACCAACAAACCCACCAACTGCCCATGAACAGCGAGGATCTGGATTGGATTGCACAGTCCTTGGGGCTGCCCGACAACGCTGAATTGCAAGCGCAGCTGCAGCGACACCGCGACGCGGTGGCCCTTGAGTTCGAGCGCTTGCTGCGCAACGAAGACGACAGCCCGAACACGGCCCACAGCAACACCCCCACCGACTTCGAGATGCTGCTCGAGGGCTTGAGCCCCGAGCTGCAAGCCCGCATTGCCCGCTGGGCGGAACTGCCGCGTGTGCTGTCCCTGCGCGACGAAGCCTTGCAACGTTTGCTGAAGTTGGTGCAACGCACACAATCTTGGGTGACCCAAGGCGTCATCAGCGAAACCGCGGCCGTGCGCTGGAGCGATTGGATGGAGCCGCTGCTGCGACGCGAAACCTATTTGGCCTTGCTGCTGGAGCGTCCTTCGGTGCATGCACAGTTGCTGCGCTTGTTGGGCGCAGCACGCTGGCCAGCGCGTTACCTGATGAAACACCCGGGTGTGATCGACGAATTGGCCGACCCCAGCATGTTGAAAGAGCGCTTTGACGCGCCCCTGTTCAAACAAAACCTGCAAACCCGCTACCAAGCTTTGCAATCAGCCCAAGCCGATGACGATGAAAGCCTGTTGAATCTGCTGCGCCGCGCCCACCATGCCGAGTTGTTTCTCACCTTGACGCGCGACCTGGAAGGCCATTTGTCGGTCGAGCAGGTGGCCGATGACTTGAGCGCCTTGGCTGACGCCATCGTTGAAGTGGCGGCCTCTTGGGTCTGGCCGCTGGTCAAAACAAGGCACCGTGAAACACCTTGCTTTGCGGTCATTGGTTATGGCAAGTGGGGCGGCAAAGAGCTGGGCTACGGCAGCGATTTGGACATCGTGTTTGTGTTCCAAGACGAGCATCCGCAAGCACCTGAAATCTACGCCCTGTTTGCCCGCAAATTGATCCAGTGGTTGACCCTGAAAACCGGCGAAGGCGATGTTTACGAAATCGACACCGCGCTGCGGCCCAATGGCAGCGCCGGTTTGTTGGTCAGCAGCATGGATGCCTTTGCCGAGTACCAAGCACAAAGAGGCAGCAACAGTGCTTGGGTCTGGGAACACCAAGCCATGACCCGTGCGCGGTTTTGCGTTGGCGACAGGCAGCTGGGTGCGCAATTTGAAGCGGTGCGCCGCCAAGTGCTGTGCGCCCCTCGTGACTTGGCACAGCTGGCTTTGGACATCATGGCGATGCGAGAAAAAATGCGCACCGCCCACAGCGTGCCCGCTGGCTTGTTCGACTTCAAGCACAGTGTCGGGGGCATGATTGACTTGGAGTTTGCGGTGCAATTTTTGGTCTTGGCGCATGCCCATGCCCACCCAAGTTTGCAAGACAACATGGGCAATATCGCTTTGCTCCATAGCGCCGAAGCTGCGGGTTTGTTGCCCAAAGGCCTGGGCGGGGCGGCCGCTGACGCCTACCGGGAACTGCGACACCTGCAGCACCAAGCGCGGCTGGATGAACAAGTGGGCCGCAGCGACGCCGCCCCCATGCAGGGGCACAGCAGCGCCATCCAAGCAGTCTGGTCAGCCGTCTTTCACTGAGCGATCAGCCGCTTGGGCCACATGCCCAGTTTGGCATGCCTTGGCCCTCAAGCCTGGCGTGAACGCCATGCCTGCACCTGCGGGCCGATGTCTTCCAAGTCGCGCACCACCACCACGCCCTCGGGTGGGCGTCTTTGCAACACGGCATTGCCACCGCCAGCCCAAATGCCTGTGGTCGCGGGCAGCAATTGACGCAATTCTTTCAAGCCGTCAAGCACATGGTTGGCATTCAAGCTGCTGCTGAAACTCAAGGCCACCAAGTTCACTTGGTGGGCATGCGCGGCTTTGGCGATATCCGCCACGGGCATTTGCACGCCCAACGGAATGCAGCGACAACCGTTCAATGCGAGCAAGCATTCGGCCATCAGCAAGCCCAGGGCATGCTGTTCTTGCGGAAACGTGGTGAGCAAAACCACCGGTGGGTGGGCGGGAATTGTCAACGTTTGCTCATAAATGGTTTGGCGCAGCACCGTGGTGACGCATTCGGTGTAGAGGTGCTCTTCAAACACTTCAAGTTCGCCACGTATCCAGGTCTCGCCGATGAGGGCGCTCAAGGGGGCCACCAAATCGGTGACAAACTTGGCAACGCCCAAATCGACAACAGCTTGATGCAAGCGCCCACGCAAACCTGTCAGGTCATGGACATGCAAGCAGTCTAAAAAAAGATGCAGGTCGATCGCGCTGTCCGCCTGCGCTGTCACGCGTTTGGGCATGGACAGCTCAGCCATGCTGATGCGCTGCAAATCCTCCAGCGGCATGGCCACCACCTTGCCTGGGCGAAAGCCTTGGTCGAGCAAGCGTTTGATGGTGCGCAATTTCTCCACTTGGGACAGCGGATAACTGCGTTCATCGAACTCGTCGCGCAGTGGTTGGGGAAAGCCATATCGGCGCTCCCAAACCCGCAAGGTGTCTTTGCCGATGCCGGTGTCGCGCTCCACGGCAGCGATGGACAAATGGGGCTGGGAATGTGGCATGTTTGGATTCATGGGAAGATTGTCATTGGTATTGGATGGTTTTTTGAGGTGTCATAGACAACTTCCCTGAAATTAACGCATGATTGAACATATGAAATCCACACAAACCCGAAACCCTGTCCGCTTTTTGTCTTACTCTGCCCTCTTGGCGTGTCTTGCGTGGGGCAGCACAGCATGGGCAGACACCAGCAAAACCGCGGCTTGCCCAGCCGTGTTGCAACACACGGCTGAACGTTTGCAAGACGAAAAACCGCAAAACCTGTGTCAATACGCGGGCAAAGTGGTGGTGGTGGTCAACACGGCCAGCTTTTGCGGCTTCACGCCGCAGTACAAAAGCTTGGAAGAATTGCACGCCCGCTACAAAGACAAGGGCTTGGTGGTGCTGGGCTTTCCCTCGAACGACTTTTCACAAGAGCCCGATAACAACAAAAAGATCGCGGACTTTTGTGAGAACACCTATGGCGTGAAATTCCCCATGTTCAGCAAAACCACAGTACGTGGCAGCGAGGCCTCTCCCTTGTTCAAGCAACTCACCAAACTCACCGACACCGCGCCCAAGTGGAACTTTTACAAATACCTGATCAGCCGTGACGGCCAAAAGGTGCAAAGTTTCAACAGCACCACCGACCCCTTGAGCAAAGGCTTTTTGAGCGAAGTGGACAAACTCGTGGCCGCGCAAACCCCCTGACATGCACAAGCGTGTGGCCATCGTCGGCTCGGGCATCGCCGGTTTGTCGGCGGCGCACCATCTGCGGGGCCACGCCAGCATCAGCCTGTTCGAGGCTGGCAGCTACTTTGGCGGCCACAGCCACACGGTCGACATCAGCCTGCCCAGTCCGCAAGGGCTCACCACACATGGCGTGGACACCGGCTTTTTGGTCTACAACGAACGCACCTACCCGGGCCTGATTGATTTGTTTGCGCAGTTGGGTGTGCAAACCGCGCACTCGGACATGTCGTTCTCTGTTCAAA
>JBIIPF010000289.1:0-2503 GCA_044342755.1 Limnohabitans sp.
GTAAGCATCGACCACGCGGGCCAAAATTTTGTCGTCGATGTTCAAGTCGCCCGAGTAGTCGGTGGAAGCCACCCACAAGCGCACGATTTCTGCGCCCAGTTTGTTGCTCACCTCTTGCGGTGCCACGGTGTTGCCCAAGCTCTTGCTCATCTTGCGGCCTTGGCCGTCGGTTGCAAAACCATGGGTCAACAAACCTTTGTAGGGTGCGCGGTCGTACAAGGCACAGCCCAACAGCAAGGAGCTGTGGAACCAACCACGGTGTTGGTCGTGGCCTTCCAAATACAAATCGGCTTCCGGGCCTTGGTCGTGATGCGGCGCACGGTCGTAAGCGTCTTGGTGGCTGCCGCGCAGCACGTGCTCGAAGGTGGAGCCCGAGTCGAACCAGACTTCCAAAATGTCGGTGCTCTTGCTGTAGTTGGCCGCGTCGTCACCGGCTTGGTTCAAGATCTCTTCAACCGTGACTCGGCTCCAAGCTTCAATGCCACCGGCTTGCACAATGTCCGCTGCTTGATCGAGGATGGCCATGGTGCGCGGGTGCAATTCGCCGCTGTCTTTGTGCAAGAAAAACGGCACCGGCACGCCCCACGAACGTTGGCGTGAAATGCACCAGTCGGGGCGGTTGGCGATCATGTCGCGCAAACGCGCTTGGCCGTTCTCGGGGTAGAACTGGGTGTGCTCAATCGCCCTCAAGGCCAGTTGTCGCAAGGTCTGCGGTGCTTTGTCTTTGGTGAACACGCCCGTGCCTTCATCCATGCGAATGAACCACTGTGCTGCGGCGCGGTAGATGACCGGTGTTTTATGCCGCCAGCAATGCGGGTAGCTGTGCGTGATGGTGTGCGTGGCCATCAAACGACCAGCACTTTTCAGCGCATCCAAAATCACTGGAACCGCTTTCCAAATGTGTTGACCGCCAAACAAGGGGAAGTCGGCGGCATACGCGCCATTGCCTTGCACCGGGTTCAAGATGTCGGTGTACTTCAGGCCATGCGCCATGCAGGAGTTGAAGTCATCCACGCCATACGCTGGCGCGCTGTGCACGATGCCCGTGCCATCGGTGTCGCCCACGTACTCGGCCACATAGATGGGCGCGGTGCGTTTGTAGCCCGCATCCACATGCGACAGCGGATGGTTGAATTCAATCAAGCCCAGTTTGTCGCCCGTGGTTGTAGCCAACACCTGCCCTTGCAACTGCCAACGCGCTAGACAGGTCTCCACCAAAGTTGCCGCGCACATGAACAAACCTTGCGCGGTGTCCACCAGCGCATAAGTGATGTCGCCATTCACATTGAGTGCTTGGTTGGCTGGAATCGTCCAAGCGGTGGTGGTCCAAATCACAGCGAAGGCGTCTTTGGCGAGTGTGGGCAAGCCAAAGGCTGCAGCCAATTTCTCAGGTTGCGCGCACAGAAACGCCACATCCAATGTTTCGCTTTGTTTGTCGGCGTATTCAATTTCAAACTCGGCCAAGGATGAGCCGCAATCAAAACACCAATACACCGGCTTCAAGCCGCGGTAGACAAAGCCACGTTCGATCACGCGTTTGAACGCGCGAATCTGACCGGCTTCATTGGCCGGGTCCATGGTGCGGTAGGGGCGTTCCCAATCGCCCAACACGCCCAAGCGTTTGAAGTCTTCACGCTGCTGCGCAATTTGCTCGGTGGCAAAGGAGCGGCTTTTGGCTTGCATGTCGTCGCGGCTCAATTTGCGGCCATGCAGTTTTTCAATCGCGTTTTCAATCGGCAAACCATGGCAGTCCCAACCCGGGATGTACTGCGCGTCAAAACCGGCCAACTGCTTGGACTTGACGATCATGTCTTTCAACACTTTGTTCAAGGCATGGCCAATGTGCAATTGACCATTGGCATAGGGCGGGCCATCGTGCAACACAAACAGCGGCGCGCCACGCCGCGCCACGCGCAGCTTTTTGTACAGGCCCTGGCTGTTCCAATCTTGCGCCCACTGGGGCTCACGCTTGGGCAAGTCGCCGCGCATCGGGAACGGCGTGTCCATCATGTTGATGCGGGTGTCGGAGGCGTTGGTTTTATCGGTCATTTTTTTCAAACCACTGACGTGCGTCAATGCAGTCTTGGGCGATGCCTTGTTGAAGTGCTTCAAGGCCGTTGTAGGTCAATTCGTCGTGCAATTGATGGAGCAATTCCACCCGAATGAGTTTACCGTAGCCCCCATCCAGGCCCAGCTGAGCGGGCCAATCCAAACAATGGGTTTCAAGCAGCACGCGGCCACCGTTCACATCGCTGGGGTCGAGTGACGGGCGGATGCCCAAATTGGCTACGCCTTGCAGGGCTTGGGGTGTGAGGCCATGCACTAGCACCACGAAGATGCCGCTGGCCGCAGGTTTCCAATGGGCAAAGCGCAAATTCAGTGTGCGGCAGTTGAGTTCACGGCCCAACTTGCGGCCATGCACCACATGGCCTGAGATGGCGTAGGGGCGGCCCAGCAACTGCGCCACCTCTTGCATCTGGCCGCGTTGCAAGGCGTTGCGCAC
>JBIIPF010000042.1:0-9963 GCA_044342755.1 Limnohabitans sp.
GCCGCAAGGCCAGCCAGTTGGCGCTGGAAGCCTTCACCGCCGCCATCCCCGAGTTGCTCGGTGGCAGCGCCGACCTGACGGGCTCGAACCTGACCAACACCAAATCCACACCCCATTTGCGCGTCGATCTGGCCGGGCAGGTGGTGAAAGACGAGCATGGCCAGGGTGGTCGCCATATCAATTACGGCGTGCGCGAATTCGGCATGGCCGCCATCATGAACGGCATCGCCTTGCACGGCGGCTTCATGCCTTACGGCGGCACCTTCCTCACCTTCAGTGACTACAGCCGCAACGCCATCCGCATGGCCGCACTCATGAAGCAGCGCGTGGTCCATGTGTTCACCCACGACTCCATCGGCTTGGGCGAAGACGGCCCCACCCACCAATCCATCGAGCACGCGGCCTCCCTGCGCTTGATTCCTGGTTTGGATGTGTGGCGTCCGGCTGACACGGCCGAAACCACCGTGGCTTGGGCCGTGGCCCTGCAAAACGACAACCGCCCAACAGCACTGTTGTTGAGCCGTCAAAACCTGCCCTATTTGCCCAAGGGCGACAGCGCGGCCAAGGACGCCAGCGGTTTGGACGCGATCAACAAGGGGGCTTATGTGCTGGCCGAACCCGCCGAAGTAGGCCTCAACAGAAAAGCCCAAGCGGTCATCATCGCTACCGGTTCTGAAGTGCAGCTGGCCCTGAAAGCCCAAGCCTTGCTGGCCGAACACAAAGTCGCAGTGCGTGTGGTCTCCATGCCCAGCACCACCACCTTTGACCGCCAAAGCGTGGCCTACAAATCAGCCGTGTTACCTAAAGGCCTGCCCCGCATCGCGGTGGAAATGGGCTCGACCGACGGCTGGTGGAAATACGGCGTGTCGGCCGTGGTGGGCATCGACATCTATGGTGAAAGCGCCCCCGCACCGGTGTTGTTCGAGCACTTTGGCTTCACGCCGAAGAATGTCGCCGACACGGTGTTGAAGGTGTTGTCGTCACACTGAATTCACGGGCTGGCGCGGTGCGTCAGCCCTGCCCCTTTTTTGAAACTTGAAAGAAGAAAGACCCATCATGGCCATCAAAGTAGGTATCAACGGTTTCGGGCGCATCGGCCGCATGGTGTTTCGCGCTGCGGTGCAAAACTTCAACGACATTGAAATCGTCGGCATCAACGATTTATTGGAACCCGACTACCTGGCCTACATGCTGAAGTACGACAGCGTGCATGGTCGTTTCAAAGGCGAGGTGTCTGTCGACGGCGGCAACTTGATCGTCAACGGGAAAAAAATTCGCCTCACGCAAGAGCGCGATCCTGCTGCTTTGAAATGGAACGAGGTGCATGCCGATGTGGTGATTGAAGCCACGGGCCTCTTTTTGGACAAACCCACGGCCGAAAAACACCTGGCGGCAGGCGCGAAAAAAGTGCTGCTGTCCGCGCCTTCCAAAGACGACACCCCGATGTTTGTGTACGGTGTGAACCACGCTACCTACGCCGGTCAAACCATCGTGTCCAACGCTTCTTGCACCACCAATTGTTTGGCCCCCGTGGCTAAAGTCTTGAACGACAAATGGGGCATCAAGCGCGGCCTCATGACCACAGTGCACGCCGCCACCGCCACGCAAAAAACCGTGGACGGCCCCTCCAACAAAGACTGGCGCGGTGGCCGCGGTATTTTGGAAAACATCATTCCTTCCAGCACCGGTGCCGCCAAAGCCGTGGGCGTGGTCATCCCCGCGTTGAACAAAAAACTCACTGGCATGTCGTTCCGCGTGCCCACCTCGGATGTGTCTGTGGTGGACTTGACGGTCGAGCTGACCAAGGAAGCGTCCTACGCCGAGATTTGCGCTGAAATGAAAGCGCAAAGCCAGGGCGCGTTGAAGGGCGTGCTTGGTTACACCGAAGACAAAGTGGTGGCCACCGATTTCCGCGGCGAGCCTTGCACCTCGGTGTTTGACGCCGATGCCGGTTTGGCGTTGGACAGCACTTTTGTCAAGATCGTTGCCTGGTACGACAACGAATGGGGTTACTCCAACAAGTGTTTGGAAATGGTGCGGGTCATCGCCAAGTAAAGGTTTTTGTGGTTTCTGAGTTCAAAGACCGCATCTTGGATGCGGCGGCCCACGGGCACAAGTTGCGCATCCAAGGCGGCAATACCAAGCAGTTTTATGGCGATACCCACGCAGACACCCAGGTGCTCGACACCCGGGGCTGGCGGGGCGTGGTCAGCTACGAGCCCAGCGAATTGGTGGTGACGGTCAAGGCCGGTACACCCTTGGCAGAGCTTGAAGCCCTGCTGGCCGAGCAAGGCCAATCCTTGGCCTACGAGCCACCGCACTTCGGTGGTGGTGCCACGGTCGGCGGCATGGTCGCCGCGGGTTTGGCGGGCCCCGCCCGCGCCCATGTCGGCGGTGTGCGCGACCATGTGCTGGGCGTGCAGCTGCTCAATGGCTTGGGCGAGTCGCTCACCTTTGGCGGTCAAGTCATGAAGAACGTGGCCGGTTACGACGTGTCGCGGTTGATGGCGGGCAGTCTGGGCACCTTGGGCCTCATCACCGAACTGTCCTTGAAGGTCTTGCCCGTCGCCCCCGCTGAAGCCACCTTGGTGTGCGCACTCTCACAACATGACGCGCTGGAACTACTTCACCGCTGGGGCGGTCAAGCCCTGCCGTTGAACGCCAGCGCTTGGTTGCACGACACCACCGCACAACCCGCACAAGACCTGTTGTTTGTGCGTTTGCGCGGCGCAGTGGCCGCTGTGGAGTCAGCCTGTCCGCGCATGATGGCCGATGTGCAAGCTTTGGGCGGCAACGCTTCGCGCATAGACAAGGCCCAAGCCATCAAAGATTGGCAAGCCAGCCGTGAACAAACCTTGCCGTTTTTCCAAGCGCCATCCACTGAACTGTGTTTATGGCGTTTGAGCTTGCCGCAAACCGCTCCGGTGCTGAACCTGCCTTATGCGCCCTACATCGAGTGGCATGGTGGCTTGCGTTGGTTGTGGGCGCCTGCCTCGGCACACCAAGCATTGCGCGATGCGGCGCAGGCTGTGGGTGGACACGCCACCTTGTTCCGCCAAGCCACCAACATGAGCACCACACCGCCTGTTTTTCATCCCTTGCCGCTGGCGCAACAGCGTATTCAACAAGCCTTGCAACAACAGTTTGACCCCATGGGCGTGTTCAACACCGGCCGCGCAGGACTTCAGTAAACCTCACGATGCAAACCAACCTCGCCCCCGAATACCAACACACCGTCGACGGCCAAGAAGCCGAAGCGATTTTGCGCAAATGCGTGCACTGCGGTTTTTGCACGGCCACTTGCCCCACCTATCAACTCTTGGGTGACGAGCTCGATGGGCCGCGCGGGCGCATCTACCTGATCAAGCAAGTGTTGGAAGGTGTTGAACCCACACGCGACACCCAGTTGCACTTGGACCGTTGTCTCACCTGCCGCAACTGCGAAACCACCTGCCCCAGCGGTGTGGAATACGGCCACTTGGTGGACATTGGCCGCAAGCTGGTGGACGAGAAAGTGCAGCGCCCCGCTGCTGAACAAACCGTGCGCTGGGCCTTGAAAGAAGGCTTGTCCTCGCCCTTGTTTGCACCGGCCATGAAGCTGGGCCAATCGGTGCGCGCCTTGCTGCCTGAGAGCCTCAAGGCCAAAGTGCCCGAACCCCGCAGCGCGGGTGCGTGGCCCACCGCCACGCATGCGCGCAAAGTGCTGATGCTGGCCGGTTGTGTGCAACCGACGATGAGCCCCAACATCAACAGCGCCACAGCCCGCGTACTGGATGCCTGTGGCATCCAAACCATCGTCGAACCCTTGGCGGGTTGCTGTGGCGGCGTCAAGTTTCACTTGAACGACCAAGATGCAGCGCATGTGCAAATGAAAAACAACATCGACGCTTGGTGGCCGCATCTGAACCAAGGCGTGGAAGCGATTGTGATGAACGCCTCGGGTTGTGGCGTGACCGTGAAAGACTACGGCCACATCTTCCGCAACGACCCGCACTATGCCGAGAAGGCCCGTCGCATCAGCGAGCTGACCAAAGACTTGAGCGAGTTGTTGCCCAGTTTGGTGCCGCAGTTGCAAAACAAGTTGCCAACGCACAAAGCGCAGCAACAAGGCCTGCTGGCGTTTCACCCGCCCTGCACTTTGCAGCATGGTCAGCAACTCAAAGGGGGTGTGGAAACGCATCTGAGCGCCTTGGGCTTCAAGGTGCGCGTGGCCAGCAACGAAGCGCATTTGTGCTGCGGCTCAGCTGGCACCTACAGCGTGTTGCAACCCACCATCGCCACGCAATTGCGTGACCGCAAACTGGGCAACTTGAACGAGATGCAACCGCAGGCCATTCTGAGCGCCAACATTGGTTGCATCACGCATTTGCAAAGTGGCACAGCATTGCCCGTGCGGCATTGGGTGGAAGCGCTGGACGCGGCGCTGGCCTGATGGACCGAGGGGCTGATTCAAACAAGCCTGCAGGTCAAGTGTGGCGCTTGTGAAGCTAACCTTGCTTTAAAACTGCGGCAATGTCTTGCGCCAAGCTGGCCGGTTTGTCCAAAGGGGCATAGCGCTTCACCACGTCACCTTGGCGATTCAGCAAAAACTTGGTGAAGTTCCATTTGATGCCTTCGCTGCCCAGCAAGCCCGGCGCTTGCGTTTTGAGCCATTGAAACAAGGGATGGGCCTGCGCGCCATTGACCTCGACCTTGTCCATCATGGTGAAGGTAACGCCGTAGTTGGCTTGGCAAAACGCCCCAATTTCTTCATTGCTGCCAGGGTCTTGGCTGCCGAATTGGTTGCATGGAAAGCCCAGCACCACCAAGCCTTGCGGGCCGAATTCTTCGTGCAGTGCTTGCAAACCAGCCAATTGCGGCGTGAAGCCACAGGCGCTGGCGGTGTTGACCACCAACACCGCTTTGCCTTGCAGGCCCTCCATCAGAAAGTCTTGCCCTGAAATGGTTTTGGCTTGGAAGTTGTGAAGTTGGGTCATGCTTTCTCCTTGGAATTCAATGTGGTGAGCACGGCGGCCAAGATGATCAGCGCGCCGCCCCACAGTTTGCGCTCCGTCAATTCTGCCGCACCCAGGGCCACCGAGGACAAGGTCGCAAACACAATCTCGGACAGCATCACCAGCGAGGTGGTGGCCGCTGGCAAACGGGCCGCACCATATTGCAGGCTCAGGTTGGAGAGCAACATGCACAGGCCAAAGCCCACGGCAAGGGGCCACCATGACAGGTCTGGCGGCGCCGCGATCCAGCCCACGCTGCTGCCAACCGTGGCGGTCAAGGCGGTGACCAAGGCGCCACCGGCAAACATGGCGGTCATGCGTTCAGCCTCGGGGGTGTGGGCCATTTTGCGCAGCATCACATTGTTCAAGGCGAAGCTGGCGCCGCCCAGCAGCGCCAGATAGTCCCACAGCGATGACGGCCAAGGCCAGGCCATCTCGGGGGTTTTCAAGACCAGCGCCACGCCGGCCAAGGCCACAACCAACCGCAGCACCGCCAAGCGGTTGGGTCGCTCACCCAGCAACCACCAAGCAAACAACACCGACCATGCGGGCATGGTGTAAAAAAGTAGCACCACGCGCACCACATCGCCCATGGTGACCGCCCAGTTGAAACCCAAGTTGGTCAGGCCGGAGGCGGCAAACAACCACCACAGCGCCGGGTGGCGAAGCAGGCCGCGCCAGGCTTGAGGACGCAGCAAGCTCACGGCCACCAGCGCCAGGCCATACATGAAGGCCGTGGCCCACAGCGGGTGCAAACCACGCAGCTGCATTTCGCGCAGCGGCCACCAAGACACGCCAAACGCCAAGGCATTGAACAGCAAGCCCAGCACCGGGCCTAAGACAGGTTGGTGCATGGCTTAAGAATGGCCCGGGTCGCGCCGTGCCACATCCAGCAAGCGGGCGACTTCTTCCGGGTGGTGCACCAAGTTGCTTTGGTGCCAGCGCTTGATCAGCCACATGCAACCTGCCAGCAACAGTGCAAACCCCACAATGGCACCAAAGGCCGACAGCCCCAGACCTGTGGCCAAAGCGTAGAGCGCACCCAAGGCCAGAATGCACGCTTGTTCGTTGAAGTTTTGCACCGCAATCGAGCGCCCCGCGCCCATCAGGTTGTGGCCGCGGTGTTGCAACAAAGCGTTCATCGGCACCACCAAAAAGCCGCCCAAGCCGCCCAACAAAATAAAGAAAGGCGCGGCCAGCCAGACGTTGTCAATGAAGTTCATCACCAGCATCAACAAGCCCATGGTGATGCCCAGATTCATCAAGCGCGGCGCGTCGACCAGCTTCATGCGCATCGAGGCCACCACCGCGCCTACCGCGGTGCCAATGGCGATCACGCCTACCAGCGCCGAGGCTTGTGTGGTCGTGTAGCCCAAGGCCACCGCGCTCCAAGCCAACACGATGTAGCGCAGGTTGCCACTGGCGCCCCAAAACAAGGTGGTGCTGGCCAAAGAAATTTGTCCCAGCTTGTCGCGCCACAGCAGCAGGTTGCAGCGCCAAAAATCAGGCACCAAGGCCAACAGGTTGTAGGCCAAGCTGTGCTGGCGTTGGCTGTGCATGGGCAGCAAGGGCGCGCCAGTTTGGGGAATGCGGGTGTTGAACCAAGCGGCCAGGGCGTACAACAACACCAGCACGCAAATCGCCGCTTCGGGCGGGGTGTCAATCGGCGTGGTGATCAAGGGCAGATCAAAGCTGAGCAAAAAGGAAGAGATGTAGGGACCGACCAATTGGCCGCCAAGCAAGACGCCCAAGATGATCGAAGCAATCGTCAGGCCCTCGATCCAACCATTGGCCTTGACCAGCAAGGAGGCGGGCAAGAGTTCGGTGAGGATGCCGTATTTGGCAGGCGAGTAGGCCGCTGCGCCCAAGCCGACGATGGCGTAAGACAAGAGGGGGTGCGAGCCAAACAACATCAGGCCGCAACCGATGACCTTGATGCCATTGCTGACAAACATGACATCGCCTTTGGGTCGCGAGTCGGCAAAGGCGCCAACAAAAGGGGCCAACACCACATAAAACAAAGCGAACATGGGAACCAAGGCGGCGCGCTGCCATTCGGCACCGCCCGATGCTTTGATCATTTCAACGGCCACCACAAACAAGGCGTTGTCAGCCAAGGAGCTGAAAAACTGGGCTGCCATGATGGTGTAAAAACCGCGCTTCATGTGGGGGCCATCAGTAGAAAAGTGCGGTTTGTAAGGGGAAGAGAGAAAGGTTTTGCAAGTTCAGAGACCCAAGAGCGTGACGAGTTATATCACGGGCTTTGCGGCATTTTGGCCTGCGACAATGCCCGCATGCCTCGCCCGATTCATGCCTTGATCCACCCCGCCGCATTGCGTCACAACTTGTCGCGGATGCAGCAGGCTGCCCCAGATGCACGCCTGTGGGCGGTGGTCAAAGCGCGGGCTTATGGCCATGGCATTGAGCGTGCCTACACCGGGCTGCGTGCCGCCGACGGTTTTGCGGTGCTCGACTTGGCCGAGGCACAGATCCTGCGTGAGCTGGATTGGCGTGGCCCCATTCTCTTGCTCGAAGGCGCGTTTGAGCAACGCGACTTGGAGCTGTGTTCCCGTTTGGATCTGTGGCATGTGGTGCACACCGAGGTGCAAATCGACATGCTGAGTCGCCACAAAACCCAGGTGCCGCAGCGCGTGTTTTTGAAAATGAACAGCGGCATGAACCGCTTGGGTTTTGCGCCCGAGCGCTTTCGCGCCGCCTGGGCACGGCTGAACGCTTTGCCACAGGTGGATGAGATTTCCCTCATGACCCACTTCGCCCATGCCGATGACGCTGTCGGCGTAACGGCGCAGCTCGCGGTGTTCCATGCCACCAGCCACGACCTGCCCGGTGAGCGCAGCTTGGCCAACAGTGCGGCTGTGCTGCGCCACGGTGACAACCCCGCCGTGAGTGCGGATTGGGTGCGCCCGGGCATCGCTTTGTACGGCAGCGCGCCCGACCATCCGCTTCACACAGCGCATGACTGGGGTTTGCGCCCCGCCATGAGTTTGCGCAGCCAGGTCATTGGCGTGCAGCAACTGAAAGCCGGAGACGAGGTTGGGTATGGCGGCGTCTTCCAGGCCGAGCACGCCATGCGCATCGGCGTGGTGGCCTGTGGTTATGCCGATGGCTACCCGCGCCATGCGCCGAGCGGCACACCGGTGTTGATCGGCGGCGTGCGCACGCAGTCGGTGGGCCGGGTCAGCATGGACATGGTGTGCGTGGATTTGACGCCGGTGCCCACGGCGGACGTGGGCAGCGAGGCCACCTTGTGGGGCCAGGCCAGCACGGGTGAGGTGCTGTGCATCGACGAGGTGGCCGCTGCTGCGGGCACCGTGGGCTACGAACTGATGTGCGCCTTGGCATCCCGGGTGCCGGTGGCCAGCGACGAATGACGTCGCTCAGGCCAAGTCACTGAGCAGGTTTTGCGCGCCATGGGCGCGTCAAGAAGTCTCGCTCAAGCCGCCCGCCATGGGGACGCATTTTTCTGGTCTTTCGCTCAAAAAATGGTCCCCAGGCCGTGCGGCTCTGAAGCGATGTTTCGGAGCAAGATTGATTGGATCCAGACAAATTGGTGTGCTGATTGTTCAATCACCATACAAGCTTCTTCCACTTCACCGACATGCTGGGTCAAACGCGTAGCGAACGTTGCCACGAAGTGGCGGTGAGCGGCGGACGAGCCCAGCGCGGCGGGCAAACAGCCAATGAATTGGAATCTGACCCCAATTGATTACCAAGGAGCGATTGGGGCAGCAAAAATCGCGGGCATCGATCATGCGCAGACTTTAAAACACGCGCTCAATCACCAGTTTCCAGGGCCTTGGCCATGGTCTTGCCCAGCTCCACGCCCCATTGGTCGTAAGCATGAATGCCCCAGATGGCGGCTTGGCAAAACACCTTGTGCTCATAAAGTGCGATGAGTGCGCCCAGGCTGTGCGGCGTGAGTTGGTCGAGCCAGAGCACGGTGCTGGGCACATTGCCGGCAAAGCTGCGGTGCGGTGCCAAGGCTTGCGCATCCGCTGCAGACATGCCGCCTTCACGCAGCATCTGCGCGGTCTCGGCCTCGCTGCGTCCCAGTGCCAAGGCTTGGGCTTGGGCTTGCAAATTCAGCAGCACGACGCGCTGGTGTTCGGCTGCCAGGGGCAGGCCTGCATGGCCTTGGCGCACACCGATGAAATCCATCGGCACCAGGTGTTGGCCTTGGTGCAAGAGCTGAAAGTAAGCGTGCTGCCCATCAATGCCCAATCCGCCCCACAGCACGGGCGAGGTGCCCACAGTTGCGATGCTGCCATCGACATGCACACGCTTGCCATTGGACTCCATGTCCATCTGCTGCAAGAACGGCACGAAGCGTCCCAGGGGTGCAGCGTAAGGTGCGACATGGTGCGTGGTTGCACCTAAAAAATTGCGGTTCCACACGCCCCACAAAGCCATCAACAAGGGCAGGTTGCGCGCTGGCGGGGTGTTCGTGAAATGGTGGTCCATCGCGCGACCACCTTCGAGCATGTGCAAGAAGGCCGTTTTGCCAATCGCTATCGCGAGTGGCAAACCAATGGCCGACCACACCGAGTAACGGCCACCCACCCAATCCCAAAACACAAAGCAGTGCGCGGGCAAAAAACCTTCGGCTTGCGCCAAACCTGGTTTGGCCGTGACCGCCACCAATTGTTGTGGCAGCTGCGATGCGCTGCATCCCGCGTCTTGCAACCAGCGCTTGGCGGAAGCCGCGAGCGTGAGGGTTTCTTGCGTGGTGAAAGTTTTGCTTTGCACGATGAACAAAGTGCGCGCGGGGTTGAGTGGCGCCAGCGTGGTGGCCAAGCTCCAAGGGTCGACATTCGACACATGGTGCACCCGCACGGGGGGCGACTTCAATTCGGGCGACAACTGACCCAGCGCTTCGGTGGCCATGCGCGGCCCGAGGTCTGAGCCGCCAATCCCGAGATTCACCACATCGGTGATGGCCTCACCTGTG
>JBIIPF010000043.1:0-9846 GCA_044342755.1 Limnohabitans sp.
AGTACGCAGCGCGAGTGGCTTGGGCGATGTTGCGGGTGGCGTTGTCCAAATCGGCACTGGCTTTGCCTGCCAAGGACATGGTTTCTCGGACACGGTTGCTGAGTGCATTGCCGTTGAACAAGGGGTAGTTCAAGACCACGGCGCCGGTGGCCAAACCAAGATTGTAGTCCTTCGGTAAAGCCTGTGCAACCGTGCCTTTCATATTGGTTTGCAAGGTGTAGCTGAGTTGCAAATCAACCGTGGGTTTCAAACCGGCATTGGCTTTTTCAATGTCCAACTTGGCCACGTCCACCCCGATGCGGGCTTGTTGCACCGACGCGTTTTGTTGGGCGCTCATGCTCACCCACTCGTCCACATTGGCGGGTTGGGGCGCTTGCGGCATGGCACTCAGGGCCACGGCTTTGGGGCTCAGGTCAGACTTGCCCACGAGTTGGTCCAAGGCCATTTTTTTCACGCGCAAATCGTTGCTGGCCGCAATTTCTTGCGCCACCACCAGGTCGAAACTGGCTTGCGCTTCACGGGTGTCGGTGATGGTGGAGGTGCCCACCTCGAAGTTGCGTTTGGCAAATGCAAGTTGCTCGGACACGGCCTTGAGCTGGGCTTGCACGAAGGTCAGGCTGTCTTGGCTGGCCAAGACATCGAAATAGGCTTGGCTCAGGCGCACCATCAGGTCTTGCTCGGCGGCACGCAGTTGTTCATCGGCCAGTTTCAACAGCAAGTTCGCTTGTGACACCTCGGCGTTGTCTGCTGGGCGGTACAACGGCTGGCTACCAGCGATGGTGGCGGTGCCGCTGCTGTAGCCCCGCGACGCTTCAAGGTTGTTATCGATGAGGTTGGTGCTGCCATTCAAATTCAGGTTGACCATGGGACCCAATTTGGCCTGGGCTTGTTCCACTTTGCGCTTGGTGGCTTCGGCTTGCAATTGCACCGACTTGAAGGCGGCGTCAAAGTCGCGGGCCGCGTCAAACATCTCAACCAGGCTTTGCGCTTGGGCTGCGCCAGCAAAAGCCATGCTCATGGCCGCGATCAAGGGCAGGGTGCGAAACAATTTCATGAACTTCTTTCGTTGTGACTACGTTGGTTAAAACTGGAAGGCGGGTGTTTCGGCAAAGCCATGCAGACGCGGTGTGACCACGTCCCACAAGATTTGGCTGTGCATGCTGCCATCAGGCAAGCGGGAAAAACGGGTGGCATGCATCATGGGTTCGTCGCCAACGACGGCCAGCAAACGGCCTTGGGGTTTGAGCATGTCAAACATAGCCTGCGGCACTTCAGCCACCGAGCCGCCCAACACAATGGCGTCAAATTGCTCGGCCAGTTGCGGCACACCGGTGCTGTGGCGCACTTGTGCGTTGCCAACACCTGCTTGGGCCAAGTGTTGCTGGGCACTGGCTACCAAGTCGGCATGGCACTCCAAACTGGTGACTTGGGCGACAGACTGGGCCAACAACGCGGTGAGGTAACCACTGCCGGTGCCTACTTCCAGCACGGTTTCATGCGGTTGCAATTGCAGGTCTTGCAGCAAACGAGCGTCCACACGCGGCACCATCATGTGCTCGCCATGCGGCAGCGGAATTTCGGTGTCGCTGTAGGCCAGTGCGGCAAAGCTGCTGGGGACAAACAGGCTGCGGTCCAGTTGCGCGAGCAGACCCAAAACGCGCATGTCCAACACATGCCAAGTGCGGATTTGCTGTTCGACCATGTTGAAGCGGGCAAGTTCAGTGTTCATGTGATTCTTTTTCCAGTCGTCAATTTTAGCCAGCCACTAAAGGCTGTGAGCACCATGGCCATTCCACTTGCGCTTGAGCCATTGACTCAGATCGTCGAGGTAGCAGTAGACCACGGGCACCACCACCAGCGTGAGCAGTGACGAGGTGATGACGCCGCCAATCACGGCCTGGCCCATCGGTGCGCGTTGTTCTGAGCCTTCGCTGACCGACAAGGCCAGCGGCAACATGCCAAACACCATCGCCAGCGTGGTCATCAAGATCGGGCGCAGTCGGACCTTGGCGGCCATCAGCAGGGCGTCGTTGCGCGGCAGGGCGGGTTCGCGGGTGCCGTCATGGCGCAACAAGCCTTCGCGGGCGCGGATGGCGAAGTCGAGCAACAAAATCGCGTTTTTCGTGACCAAGCCCATCAGCATGATGACGCCAATCACCGAGAACATGGACAAGGTCGAGCCAAACATCATCAGTGCCAGCACCACCCCAATCAGCGTGAGGGGCAGCGAGGTCATCAGGGCCAGGGGTTGCAGAAAGCTTTTGAACTGGCTGGCCAAAATCATGTAGATGAAGATGATGGCCATGGCCATGGCGATGACGGCGTACTGAAAAGACTCTTTCATGTTTTTGGTGGAACCACCGAACTGGTAGCGGTAACCATCGGGCAGAGAAATGTCAGCCATGATGGCTTGAATGTCTTTGGACACATCGCCACCGGCGCGGCCATAGGTGTTGCCACTGAAGGCCACCTCGCGCGAGAGTTCACGCCGGTTCACTTGGTTCGGGCCCACGCCTTCTTTCACCTGAGCCACTTGGTTCAGGCGCACGATGCGGGCACTGCCATCTGGCCCTTGGCCGACATTGAAAGGCAGGCGTTCCAAGTCTTGTGGGGCAGTGCGCATGAGGGGGTCTAAACGCACCAAGACATCATAAGTTTGGTCGTCGCTGGCATGCCAAACGCCCACGCTTTGGCCAGCCACCAAGGTGCGCAATTGGTTCGCAATGCTGCCCACACCCAAACCAAAATCAGCCGCGGCTTCGCGCTTGATGTTGATGTCCACCGTGGGCTTGTTGGGTTTGACACTGGAGTCCACATCCACCAAACCGGGCACGTTTTGGATCTTGGCCATGACCAAGCCAGCCAAGCGTTCCAACTCGGCTTGATCGGGGCCGAGCAAATAGAACTCGATTTGTTTGGAGCCGCCCACCGAGTCGAGCAAGCCCACATGGGTGACGGTGATGCCTGGCATGTTGCGCAAGCGTTCGCGGATTTTCGGTGTGAAATCGTTGATGTTGAAGTTGCGCAAATGCCGGTCCAGCATGCGGAAATACACGTTCGCGTAAATCTTGCCGTTGGCGTTGCCGGTGTTGATGGTGCTGAGGGTGTAGCGCACCTCGGGAAAGCTGCGCAGCATGGCCTCGACTTCTTTGGCTTTGGCTTCAGTGACTTCGATGGAAGAACCCACGGGGACATAGAAGGTCACCGAGGCTTCCGAGTAGTCGGCTTTGGGCACGAACTCGGTGCCAAGCATGGGCACCATGAAAATGCTGCCCACGAACACGGCCAGGGCCACCAGCACGGTCACCAAGCGATGATGCAAAGCTTGGCTCAACAGGCCTTGGTAGATATCTCCCAGCCGATGGGTGCTGTGCTCGAACCAAGCGGTGACCCGACCCAAGCTGCGGTCATAAAAACTCGGCTTGCTTTTGGCTTGCCCGTCAATGTGGATGCTGGGGTCGTGCCAGACGCTGGAGAGCATGGGGTCCAAGGTGAAGCTCACGAACATGGAGATCATGACGGCGGCCACGATGGTCAAACCAAACTCGTGGAAGAACTTGCCAATCACGCCGTCCATGAAACCGATCGGCAAAAATACCGCCACGATGGAGAAGGTGGTGGCTAACACCGCCAAGCCAATTTCACGGGTGCCGTCCATCGCCGCGTTGAAGGCGGACTGGCCCATTTGCACATGGCGCACGATGTTCTCGCGCACCACGATGGCGTCGTCAATCAGCAAACCAATGCACAAAGACAAAGCCATCAGCGTCATCATGTTGATGGTGAAGCCCATCAGCGACATGATCCAAAAGGTGCTGATGACGGCGATGGGGAGTGTGAGGCCGGTGATGATGGTCGAGCGCCAAGAATTCAAAAACAAAAACACAATCAACACGGTCAGCAGCGCACCTTCGACCAAGGTCTTGCGCACATTGTTCACCGCCACGCGGATTTGCCGCGAGCCGTCGTAAATCGTCTCCAAACGCATGCCCGGTGGCAGCTGTGTGCGCATGGTTTCCACTGTGGCGGTCAAGCCATCGACCACCTCGATGGTGTTTTCATCTTGCGACTTTTGCACCGACAAAAGCAGGGTGCGGCCGCCGTTGTAAAGCGCCAAGTTTTCCAACTCTTGCGCGCCATCATTAACCCGCGCTACTTGTTTCAGGCGCACGATGCTGCCTGCTTTGCGGGCGATGATGATCTCGCCGAAATCTTCTGGGCGCTCCATGCGGCCTTGCACTTGCACCACCCGGTCTTGCTGAATGGAGCGCACCGAGCCCACGGGCAGGTCTTGGTTTTCATTCGACACCGCACTCACCACCTGGTCGGCGCTGATGCCCAAAGACTCCATGGCCTGCGGATTGAGGTAAATGTTGAGTTCGCGTTTGGTGCCACCGACCACCACCACCGAACCGACACCGCGCACGTTTTCCAAGCGTTTTTTCAGGACCTGGTCGGCCCAGTTGGTCATCTCAACATGGCTGGGGGCGTTGACACCCTCGGGTAGGTTTTTCGGATCGGCGACAACCGCCACATTCCAAATCGGTCGGCTGGCAGGGTCAAAGCGCAGGATGCGCGACTCTT
Organism: Limnohabitans sp.; assembly: GCA_044342755.1. GTDB lineage: Bacteria > Pseudomonadota > Gammaproteobacteria > Burkholderiales > Burkholderiaceae_C > Limnohabitans. The sequence goes on from JBIIPF010000043.1 coordinate 4,585, forward strand.
TCACTTCGGGGCGCAAAAACGGATGCACATTAGAGACTTTTTCGCGCACATCGTCAGCCGCTTTGCGGCCGTTCACGCTGAGCTGAAACTCGACGATGACCACCGACATGCCCTCATAGCTGCGCGAGGTGAGGGCGCTGATGCCGGCCGTGGAGTTCACCGCTTCTTCGATTTTTTTGCTCACCTCGCTTTCGACAATTTCTGGCGAGGCGCCGGGGTATTCGGTGGTCACCACCACCACGGGCAAATCAATGTTGGGGAACTGGTCGATCTTCAAACGTTGGAATGAGAACAGCCCCAGCACCACCAGGGCGAGCATCACCATGGTGGCGAACACCGGGTTGCGCAAACTGACTTGGGTGAACCACATGCTCAGGGCTTCGCAGTGCTTGCAGGTGCCGCAGCCGAGATGAGGCGTACAGGGCTGCCTTCACGCAGGGCGCCCACGGATGCTGGTAGCACCTGGCTGTTGGCGGGTAAACCGCTGATGGCCACCCACTGTTCGCCATTGCTTTGAGTGGCCAATCGACCGCGCTCACCCACGCTCACGGTTTGGTGTGCCACTTTGTTGTTCATCAGCATTTGCACATAAGGCTGGGGTTTGTCGGTGCGCACCGCACTCAAGGGCAGGGCCACGGTTTTGCGATGACTCAGTTGCAAGTCGCCTTGGGCGTACATGCCTTGCTTCAGGCCGGTGGTGGACTGCAAACGCAAATACACCAAGACGCTGCGGCTGTTGGCTTGCACACTGGGGTTGATGCGCAGCACCTTCGCGTTGATGGTTTGTGCGCGGCCTTCCAAACTCAGCGCCGCTTCTTGACCGATGCGCACATCCACGGAATCGGCAGGACTCAAGGTGGCTTCCAGTTCCAAGCTGCCCAAGTCCACGATGTCCATCAAGCGCATGTCCATACCAACATGTTCGCCAGGCTGGGCCAAGCGGGTGGCAATTTGCCCAGTGATGGGCGAACGCATCACGGTGTCTTCCAAGGTTTTACGGGCCACATCGGCACCGGCCAAGGCCGCGTTGTAGGTGGCTTGGGCACCGGCTAAAGAGGCCTGTGAGGTGTCCAAAGCGGTTTTGGAAATGAAACCTTGCTCGACCAAGGCTTTGTTGTTGTCGTACTGGCGTTTGGCAATGTCGATTTGTGTTTTGGCGGCATCGGCTTGCTGCTCGGCTTGGCGCAAGCGACGCTGGTATTCGGTCGGGTCCAAGCGGGCCACCACCTCACCGGCTTTCACGCTGTCGCCTTCACGGCCCTTGAGTTCAATCAACTCGCCGGGCACCCGCGCTTTCACGGCCACCGTGTTGACCGCTTTCAAGTTGCCTGAAATGGGCAAGCTGAGGACCAGTGTTTGTGGCTCGACCAACCACAAATCGCTGGCTTGGATGTCCAACACGGCTGCAGGGGCCGCGCCAGCAGGGGCAGGCACTGCAGGGGTGGGTTTGCTGGTGGTCGCAGGGACCGGCTGACGCAGGTAGTAGCCCAGCGCAGCAGCCACCGCCAACAGGGCCACAGCCCACCACAGTTTGGAACGCCATCTCATCGATTCATTCTCCGCGCATCATGCAATTTGCCAACCGCGAATCAAGGTGGCCACATGGTCACGCAAGAACTGCTCGGGGTTGAAAGAGGTTTGACTGACACAGGCAGACAGCGAATGCTTCCACATGGTCAAAAAGAAAATGGTGGAGACCAAGCTGAACACCGCCGTGTCCGTGTCCATCGGGCGGAATTCGCCAAGCGACACGCCGCGTTGCAAGATGGCCTTGAACAAGGCGTGCCCTGGGCGCATCACCTCGGCTTCGTAAAACTGCACCACGTCGGGGAAGTTGCTGGCTTCGCTGGTCACCAGTTTGGTGATGCCACTGGCGCGGGTGTTGCCAATGCGTTCCCACCAAGACTGCATGGCGTAGGCCAGCATGTCGGCGGTGCTGCCTTCGAATTCATCGAACTCTTGGTTCCAAACCGGGAAATGCTCGGACAAATTGGCGCGAATCACCGCCTTGAACAAGTCTTCTTTGGTGTCGAAATACAAAAACAGCGTGCCCTTGGACACACCGGCCAGCGCGGCCACTTCGTCCACCTTGGTGGCGGCATACCCTTTGTCGACAAACAAGGTGAGCGCCGCATCAATCAACTCTTGCGGACGCGCCTCTTTGCGCCGCTCGCGTTTGTGCGCGGTTTCGTCGTTGGCAGAGAGGTTTTTCAGGGCTTGCATATTAATGACTGACTGGTTAGTAATGTAACCTAGCGCCGAGAACAGCGTCATTTCAACAAGCGTCAGGTCAGCAAGCGACCCAGCGCTTCATGCAGCACCCGTCGGGTGTCGCGCAAACCGCCGCCCGAGGGCAAGAAATCCGTGTCAAACCGCAGTGGCGGTTGGGTGTAGCCCATGGGCGCGGGTTGCACCACAAACCCGGCTTGCTCGAAATTGCGCACACTGCGCTGCATGTGCCAATCGTTGGTCACCAACAAGATGCGGGTGATGCCTTGTTTGGAGAGTTGCTCGAAACTGCGCTGGGCGTTTTCACGGGTGTCGCGCGATTGATCGTCCACCCAGGTGAAGGACAGGCCCAGCTCGCGCTTTAAAGCCTCGGCGGCCACGGCGGCTTCGCTGCGTTGCTGTGCGCCAGGTGCAGCCCAGCCCATGCCGCCCGAATAAATCAGCGGCAACTGCGATTGCTTGGCCAAATGGGCACCGTACAGCAGACGCTTGTGCGCGGTTTCGGCCAAGATCGGGTTGCCGTACTCGGGGGCGAACAAATCCACGCCACCACCGAGCACCACGATGGCTTGGCTGTCTTGGAGTTGGGCGGTGGTGACCGCGGGATAGGTTTTCAACAGCAGCCGGTTCAGGCCATAGGCCGTGGCGTTGCAACACGCCAGCCACACCAGCACCGTGCCGGTGAACACCAGCCCCCAGGCCCAACGGCGCTTGAACTTGGCCAACAGCAAGCCTAAAAACACCAACAACAACGGACCTGCGGGTGGCAACAGCAGGGTGGTGAGCAGGGGTTTCAAAGGGCCAATGAAGGACATAGGGCGGGCAGTGTCGCACACTGGGTAAGATGGATTCATGACCACCCAAACCATCACATTAGGCGGCGGCTGCTTCTGGTGCACCGAGGCGGTGTTCGTGCGCGTGCGCGGCGTGCTCGACGTCGAGTCGGGCTATTGCAACGGCTTGCAAGCACGCCAACCCAGTTACGAAGATGTGTGCCGAGGCGACACCGGCTACAACGAAGTGGTGCGCCTTCAGTACGACCCGGCCATCATCAGTCTGCCCGATGTGTTGACCATTTTTTGCGGCATCCACGACCCCACCAGCCTGAACCGCCAAGGCAACGACCAAGGCACGCAATACCGCAGCGGCGTCTACTTCAGCGCGCCGTCCGATGAAGCCGTGATTGTGCAAACGCTCACGCAACTGCAAGCCAATTATGGCCAGCCCATCGTCACCGAAGTCGAAGCTTTGCAGCACTATTGGCCGGCCGAGGACTACCACCAAGATTATTTTTTAAAGCACCCGCAGCAAGGCTATTGCGCCTTTGTGGTGGCACCCAAGGTGGTCAAGCTGGAACAGCATTTCAGCCAGTGGTTGAAGGCCTGAAGCTTCAAGGCGCCAAACGTTCTTTCACCCAGTGGCCGTCCTCTGAGCGGTACACCAGCCGGTCGTGCAACCGCGCCACACCGCCTTGCCAAAACTCCCACCTGTCGGGGACCAGCCGGTAGCCGCCCCAATGCGGTGGACGCGGCGGCTGCAGCATGAACTTGGCCGCGTATCCCGCCGCGTTGGTCAGCAATTGGGCGCGGGAAGAGATGACCTGGCTTTGCGGGCTGGCCCAGGCGCCAATGCGCGAGTCCAGCGGGCGGCTGTGGAAATACGTGTCGCTTTCTTCGTCGCTGACTTTCTCCACGTGGCCCTCGATGCGCACCACGCGTTCCAACTCCACCCAATGGAATTGCAGCGCCGCAAACGGGTTGCCGGCCAACTCTTGGCCCTTGCGGCTGTCGTAGTTGGTGAACCAGACCAGGCCGCGCTCGTCGCAGCCTTTGATAAGAACCACGCGGGTGCTGGGGCGCAGCTGCGACGACACCGTGGCCAAGGTCATGGCGTTGGCCTCGGGCACCTCGGCTTCCAAGGCTTGGGACAGCCACAGTTCGAATTGCTTCAGCGGCTCGGCCAGCGCTTGAGCCTCCAGCAGTTCGGCTTGCTGGTAGCTTTTGCGCATGTCGGCCAGTTTGGAGTTGCTCATGGGGTTCGCTGGGTGAAAGGGGTCATCTTAGGGCGCTTGCTGCCGATTATGGTGGGAGGGATTGCGTTAGCATGAAACCGACCGAGGAGTACCTACATGATCAATATCCTGCGTGTGTCCAACTTGCCCCATGACATGCTCACGGTGCTGCAAACCACCTACATCATGCATGACCGTGACCACATCACCGACCCCGGGGCGTTGGGGCGCATTCGGGCCATGGTGGCGATGAGTGACGCGGTGATCGACAAGAAACTCATGATGCTGTTTCCCGCCGTCGAAATCATTTGCATCTGCGGCAGCTCGAGTCACAACGTGGATCACGCCGCCGCCGAACAACGCAACATCAAGGTCTGCCATGCCGCCTACGCCCATGTGCCGGACCAGGCCGAGTACGCCATCGGTCTGATGTTGGCGGCCAGTCGGCGCATCGCCCACGGCGACCGCTTTGTACGCAACAGCGATTGGGTGGATGGCCCGTACCCGCTGACGCGCCGCATGAGCGGTGCGCGGTTGGGGCTGGTGGGCATGGGGCCGGTGGCCCAGGCCATCGCAGGTCTGGCCTCGTCCTTTGACATGGCGGTGAGCTACACCGCTGCACAAGCCGAGCCCGAAGTCGCGTGGTCGTTCAACCCCAGCGTGAAGGACTTGGCGGCGGGTGTTGATTTCTTGGTCTTGCCAGAAATGGGCCCTGATGCCCCACCCCATTTGGTGAATGCCGAGGTGTTGCAGGCGCTGGCACTCAAAGGGTATTTGGTGAATTTGGCGAATGCTGGCGCGGTGGACATGGCGGCGCTGACCGAGGCGCTGCAAAAGAAAACCATCGCTGGCGCGGCGCTGGACGTCTTTCCCGAGGAGCCACGGGTGGCTGCCGAGCTGCGGGCGCTGCACAACGTGGTCTTGACGCCGCACACTGGCAGCGCCACGGCTGAGGCGCGGCAGGCCATGGGGGACCAGGCTTTGCGGCAATTGGCCGAGCACTTTGCGACCGATTTGGCGGC
>JBIIPF010000044.1:0-9817 GCA_044342755.1 Limnohabitans sp.
GCAGCGGCAAAAGTCAAGTCGTCAGGACTGACGTACTTGCCATTGGCGTTTTGCAATTGCATGAAATTCATTTTGTTCTTTTTCACGTAAGCGTATTCCACGTAGCCCACAGATCCTTTGATGCGGTTGACGTTCGCAGCCACACCTTCGTTGCCCTTGCCACCCACAGAAGAAGGTGCTGGCCACTTCACAGCAGCGCCTTTGCCCACAGAGTCGGCCCAGTCTTTGCTGATGGAGGACAGGTAATCGGTGAAGTTGAAGGTGGTGCCCGAGCCATCAGCGCGGTGCACAATGGTGATGGATTCGTCGGGGAGGTTTTTACCTGGGTTCAAGGCGCCGAATTTAGGGTCGTTCCATTTGGTGATTTTGCCCATGAACATTTCGGCCAGGATGGGACCTGTGATGCGCAACTCACCAGGCTTGAAGCCTGCCAAATTGATCACGGGGACTGTGCCGCCAATGATGGCTGGGAACTGGACCATACCGTCTTTGTCCAACTCAGCTCCACCTACGGGCGCGTCACTGGCGCCAAAAGTCACGGTTTTGGCGCGAATTTGCTTGAGGCCACCGGATGAACCAATGGATTGGTAATTCATGCCGACGCCAGTGGCCTCTTTGTAGGCCTCAGCCCACTTGGCATAAATAGGAAATGGGAAAGTGGCGCCTGCGCCAGTGATGTCTTGCGCCTGAACAGCGCCTGCCAGAAGCACTGCACCTAGACCCAACATCGCACTTTGAACAAATTTCATGGATACTCCTTGAGAGGGAAGAAACAAGCCGCTGTGTGCGGCAAAACGACTGACAACTTCTTCACTCTATTCTGGAAATATGACATTTTGATGTCTGCCATGTCCGCCCTCAAGGAATTATTCATCTTTTGGTCATATAAGCGTCATATGATAATGCGGTCTTGGCCCTGTAATCTCCCAGAAATAATACAAATCAATGCACATTTGAGCTTTGCATTGCATCTCCAACCCCCGACCCCCTCATGAAAAACGAAACTTTGCTTGCAGCCATTGACCTGGGCTCCAATAGCTTTCGTCTGGAAATTTGTCGCTATAGCCACGGCCTGATTCAACGCATTGAATACCTGAAAGAAGCCGTCAGGCAAGGCAACGGTTTAGACGATGACCGCAACTTGAGCCCGGCGGCCATGGAGCGAGGCTGGGACTGTTTGTCCCGGTTTGCAGAAAGACTGGCAGGCTTCAAAGCCAGCCAAGTCCGGGTTGTGGCCACTCAAACACTGCGCGAAGCCCGCAACCGCAAAGTGTTTTTGGACAAAGGGCACAAAATTTTGGGGTTCCCCATCGAGGTGGTGTCTGGCCGAGAAGAGGCCCGGTTGATCTACCAAGGTGTTTCACACCTGCTGCCCCTGTCCGCAGAGCGCCGGCTCATCATCGACATTGGCGGGCGCTCGACCGAGTGCATCTTGGGGCAAGGCAAGCAAGCCCATGTGTTGGAGTCCTACCGACTGGGCAGTGTGGCATCGAGCATGAAGTACTTCGGCACTGGTGACCTCACTGCACAAGCATTCCACAAAGCTGAAGTGGCGGCCAAAGCCATCCTAGATGAAGCCGTGGCGGTTTTTCCCAAAAAATCTTGGGATGTGGCGTATGGATCGTCTGGCACTGTTGGGGCGGTTGCTGAAGCATTGCAAGCAGCTGGATGGCCCTCCGATGTGATCACGCGCAAGGGTATTCAATGGCTCAAAGAGCATCTGGTTGAAATTGGACATGTTGACAAGCTCAGACTGGATGGTTTGCGAGAAGACCGAAAAGCCGTGATTGGCGGCGGCCTGAGCGTGTTGAGTGCCGTCATGGATTTGTTTGACATCGAGACACTGAAGGTCACACCTGGGGCGCTGCGTCACGGCCTTTTATACGATTTGATACAACGAGAAGATGAAGACAAAGACATTCGTGCGATCACCGTTGAAGGCATTCAAAAAACCTTTCATGCTGATATTCAGCAAGCACAACGCGTGAGCCGTGTGGCATGCGCTTTCCTCAAGCAACTGCAACCCGTGGATCATGATGAACAAGCTTGGACCAGGTATTTGAAGAAATTACATTGGGCAGCTCAACTGCATGAAATTGGTACCCAAATTTCCCACACCGATGCCCATAAACACGGTGCTTACATTCTAGAAAACACCGACACACCGGGTTTCGTGATGCAAGAGTTGCACCGCCTGAGCCTGTTGGTGTTGGGTCACAAGGGGAAGTTGCGCAAGCTTGAGATTGACTTTGAAGACGTGTACTTTGTCTATCAGTTGCTCAGCCTTCGGTTGGCCGTGATTTTGTGTCACGCCAGACGAGAGCCCCAGCTCGAAGGCATGCATCTGGGTTTGTCGAGCCAGGTGCCGCGCTGCTTTGAATTGAAATTGGAACCGCTGTGGTCACAGCGGTTCCCGCAGTCGAGTCATCTGTTGCAGCAGGAAGTTTTGTCTTGGCAAAAAACCAGCTGGACGCTGCAACTCTTGACCTCTTAACGAACAATCTTGATGGAATCGCGTTTGCCCGCTTTGAACGTGAACAAGGTCAGAGCACCATTTTTAATGTCGCCTTTTTCATCGAATGCAATGTCACCTGTCACACCTTTATAGCCGCTGGTTTTGGCCAAAACCGGTAGGTATTTGGCTGGATCGGATGAATTGGCTTTCACCATCGCGTCTGCCATCACATTCACCGCGTCATACACATACGGGGCATACAACTGGACATCGGTGTCAAAGCGTTTCTTGAACTTGGCCTTGAACGCATTGGCAGATTTTTCTTCAATGCCCCCAGCTTCGGCGCAAAAAACCTGGTTGTCAGCCATGCTGTCGCCTGCAAGCTTCATCAATTCACCCGTGCAAATACCGTCACCGCCCATGAATTTGGCATTCAACCCCAAGGACTTCATTTGTTTGAGCATGGGACCGGCCACAGCATCCATCCCGCCAAAGAACACCACATCCGGTTTTTTCCCTTTGAGGGTGGTCAAGATAGCAGTGAAGTCGGTGGCTTTGTCAGTGGTGAATTCGCGGCCAATTTGAGTGCCGCCTGCAGCCGTGGCAGCCTTGGCAAATTCATCGGCCACACCTTGACCATAGGCGGTGCGGTCGTCAATAACCGCAAAGGTTTTGGCTTTCAAGTCTTTGATGGCATAGCGCCCCAGTGTGCCCCCCAGATGCACGTCGTCAGCCACCACGCGGAAGGTGGTTTTATAGCCTTGGCGGGTTAGTTTGGGGTTGGTGGATGAGGGCGAAATTTGAGGAATGCCAGCATCGCTATAGATTTTGGAGGCAGGAATGGAAGTGCCCGAGTTCAAGTGCCCAACCACGCCGTTGACATTTTGATCCACCAATTTTTGGGCGGCTGCTGTACCTTGTTTGGGATCCGCGGCATCGTCTTCGGCCAACAAGACAAACTTCACTTTTTTGCCTCCAATGGACAAACCCTTGGCATTGAGTTCCTCAATCGCCAAGCGTGCGCCGTTTTCATTGTCCTTACCCAAGTGAGCGATAGCGCCGCTCACGGGCCCTACGTGACCAATCTTGATCACATCTTGTGCCATTGTTTGAAGGCATGAAGCAGTCAATACCGCAGCCAAAGTCAGTTGAAGTTTCACAGTCAGCTCCCGAGGTTGAGTTAATCCAAAAGAATCATTATTGAATAATACACGTTAGCCTGGCCATGGGATAAATGGTTTTCAAAAATCAAGTGGGTGGCAAGTTTTGATCTGCTGGGCCTTGCGCCTGCAAGTGCTCGTTCAGCACCTCATCCACCGCGGTGCGCATCATCTCTGGCAGGATGAGGGCCAATTGCGCTTGAACACGTGCAATCACCTTGTCCGCCAGCAGGGCTTGTTCGGATGCCAAGGGTGCAATTTGCGGCATGGTTTTCAAAGGTGGCACTTTGGGGGCTTGTGGCGCCCAAGGAAACACAGCCGGGCGCAAGCTGCCATTGACCTGCACCACTTCTGTCAACATGGGCACAGGCGATTTGGGAATATGTGGCTTGTTCATGAGGCTTTCAAAGCCAGATCATGACGCACCAAAGGGTAGCCACGTTCAGCGTAATGCTTCCAACGCAGACGGGCCATGGCGCGGTCTTGCTCATCAAGGGTCACCACTTCAATGACTTTTTCAAAGGTTTCAAAACCACTGAGCAACGCTGAGCCCAGGTTCAACAACACCTGATGGTGCGGCAAACCAGCCGGTACTTGGTCACCCTGGACCAGCACCACGGGCGTATGTTGCAAAGTGATGGCACCGGCACTGGCCAAACAATGCGGCACAAAGGCGGTGGGCGAGAAGGTCCACAAAGCAGCATCGAGGGCAGCCATCAGTTCTTCCGTGCCCATGACCACCACTTGGGCGGAATTGCTGCAAGCCTTGCGCAACAAGCGACAGGCGTAACTCAGTTTGTCAGGTGCGTTGAAATGAAAAGCCACCTCGGTCATGCGCTTGTCAGCCCCGTTTCAACGGCGCTTGGTGGCCGGTTTGGTGCTGCGTTTGGACGGCTTGGTGACCGCCGGTGTTTGCGCCATGAGGTAGGCCAGCAATGAGGGCACGGGCCGACCAGTGGCGCCCTTGGCGGCACCGCTTTTCCAAGCCGAGCCAGCGATATCCAAATGCGCCCAAGGGTAGTCTTTGGTGAATCGCTGCAAGAATTTGGCTGCCGTGACAGAGCCAGCAGAACGATCGGCCACGTTGGCCACATCGGCAAAGTTGGACTTCAGTCCGTCCGCGTATTCCTCATCCAAGGGCATGCGCCAGCACAAATCGAGGCTTTGCTCGCCAGCGGCCAAGAGCTGTGCGGCCAAAGATTCGTCGGTGGCATACAAACCGCTGCGCAAATGACCTAGCGCAATGACGCAAGCACCTGTGAGGGTGGCGATGTCGATGACGGCACGAGGCTTGAAACGTTTGGCATAGGTGAGCGCATCGCACAAGACCAAGCGGCCTTCGGCGTCGGTGTTCAAAATCTCGATGGTTTGACCACTCATGCTGGTGACCACGTCCCCGGGCTTCAAGGCTTTGCCACCCGGCATGTTTTCACAAGCGGGAATCAGGCCGACAACGTTCAAGGCGGGCTTCAAATGCGCCAAGGCTTCGAAAGTGCCCAACACGCTGGCCGCACCGCACATGTCGAATTTCATTTCGTCCATGCCGGGGCCCGGTTTCAATGAAATGCCACCAGTGTCAAAGGTGATGCCCTTGCCCACCAGCACCACCGGCGCTTGGGTGGCGGCTGCGCCCTTGTAATGCAAGATGATGAAGCGAAGGGGCTGAGCCGACGCTTGGGCCACAGCGGCGAACGAACCCATGCCCAAACGCGCCACTTCTTTCAAACCGAGGACTTGGCAGCTGATACGCGCATGCTTGGCCAACCCCTTGGCCGCTTGGGCGAGATGATCCGGTGTAGCGTGGTTGGCGGGTCGGTTGCCCCATTCACGGGCCAGGGCCACACCGGCCACTTGAGCTTGGGCCAAAGCGAAATCGGCTTTCACGGCCGTGGCACTGGGCACGCCTAAAACCACTTTGCCAATGGACAGCGCCTTGGCGCTGGGCTTGGTGGCGGTGTAGACATAAGTGGCGTCAGCGGCGGCTTGGGCAGCCACCACCAGGTGCTCTGCTTGATCGGCAGACAAGCACAGGGTGACGCTGGCAGATTTGGATTTCTTCAAAGCTGTGATGGCGGCTGTGACACCTGCGCGTACATCGGCGGGGCGGCCTTCACCAACGCCAACAAGCACCAAACGCAATGCTTTGAGGCCCGGGGGTTTCCACCACAACAGGCATTGACCGGCGGCAGAGGAGAAATCGCCTGACTTTTCCGCTTGCGCCAGCATGTTGGCAATCAAGCCCGTTTGGACTTGCGAAGATTTCGAGACCAAGACCACCAAAGCATCGGTTTTAGAGGATGCAGCCTGCGCCCAAGAGAGGGTCTGAAGTTCCAAGTTCATAATCTGCCTTTTCAATTGCTTTGTATGTTATTCCATTCCTCTATCCGCAACGAGTTGTCCCGCTATTTCTGGGCAACCTTGGTGGTCTTGACGACCATTGTGTTGACGGTGTGGCTGATTCGCACTTTTGGTGATGCCTCATTTGGGCGCATCAGTTTGGAAGACGTGAGCTTGGTGCTGGGTTACACCATGCTGAGCAACCTGCATTCCTTGTTGACGCTCAGCCTGTATGTGGCCACGGTGTCCACCTTGTCGCGCATGTACGCCGACAGTGAAATGGTGATCTGGCAGGCCAGTGGCCAAAGCACCTTCAAACTTCTGCGGCCGACCCTGTTGTTTGCCCTGCCCTGGTTGTTGGCGATCATTGTCTTGACGTTGTTTGCTTGGCCATGGTCCAACCAGCAAATCTTTGAAGTGCGTGAGCGGTTTGAACAACGTGGTGACTTGGAGCGCATACAACCCGGCTTGTTCCAGGAATCGGCCGATGGCAAACGCGTTTTCTTCATTGACAAATCCAGCGCTTCTCAAGGCCAAGGCAACCAGATATTCATTGTTGCCAACGAAAACAACACGCAAACCATTGTGAGCTCGCAAACCGGACTGGTGCAAAACCGCATGGGCAACCGCTATTTGGTGCTCAACAACGGTCAGCGGATAGAAATCAATACCGAAAAAAATGAATTCCGGGTCGTGGAGTTCGATACCTATTCTTCCTTGGTTGATATCAAGCCGATGCAAACGAGCTTGCAAGATGCCCAGGCCAAGCAACCGCAAGCATTGATGGCCAACCTCACGCCTGCCAGCAAAGGTGAGTTGACCTGGCGCATCGGCATGATCGTTGCTGCTGTCAATCTGTTGTTGTTGGCCATTGGCATCCCCTTTATCAACCCTCGCAGTGGGCGCTCGGGTTCGTTGATGCTGACCTTGGTCAGTTTTTTCACTTACTACAACTTCGTCAACATGAGCCGCAACTGGGTGGTGGTGGGCAAACTCGGCATGACCGATATGCTGTTGGCGTTGCACTTGCCGGTGTTTGTGTTGGCATGTTTGATTTTGCTCTGGCGTGCCCAGCAAGGCATGATGTTCAAGCGCAACCGCCGAATGCCTGGCCTGCAAGGACAACCGACGTGAAAACTTTGCGCCGAATGATGTACCAGGAAATTCTGTCGAAGGTGATTTTTGTCACCTTGGGATTTGTTGGTTTGTTCTTTTTCTTCGACTTGGTAGAAGAACTCAAGCGCATTGGCCAAGGTCCGGGCGGCGCATACAACATGCGACACGCCTTGATGTACGTGACGCTGCAAGTGCCCAACCATGTTTACGAGTTGATGCCCATCACTGTGCTGATTGGCACCATCTTTGTCATGGCACGCTTGGCACAAAGCTCGGAATTCACAATTTTGCGCACCAGCGGCTTGGGACCATTCAAGGCCCTGCGTCTGCTGCTTGAAATGGGTTTGCTCTTCGTGGTGGTCACCTTTTTAGTCGGCGACTATTTGTCACCCATGGCCAGTCGGCAAGGTCAGTTGCTCAAAGCCAAGTACTTGGGCGTGACCATCAGCTTGGGGACATCAGGCGCTTGGCTGAAAGAGTCCCAAGGCGACAGATCCAATGTGGTGAATGTGGCCGCACTCAGCAACGACGGACAGTTGGCCGGTGTGCGGGTATTTCAATTTGATGCCGCCGGCCGCTTGAGCGGCATGCTCATGGCCGCGCAAGGCTCGTTTTCGCCAGATGGGCCATATTGGCCGTTGCGATCGGTTCAAACAGACACCTTCAAACCGCTTGACACCTCGAACCAAAACATCGAGCGCTCGGTGCTGGACAGCTACAACTGGCCCAACAGCCTGACCGAGGACATGGTGTCGGTGGCCTTGCTTAAGCCCGAGCGGATGGCCACCATCGACTTGTTCAATTACATCCAGCACCTGAACAACAACGGCCAAGCCTCACAGCGCTATGAAATCGACTTTTGGAAGAAAGTGTTCTACCCCATGAGTTGCTTGGTGATGGTGATTTTGTCCTTGCCTTTTGGCTACTTGCACCTGCGAAACACCAACATGAACAGCATGGTGTTCTTGGGCGTGATCATTGGCTTGAGCTTCATTTTGCTCAACAATTTGTTTGGCTTTGTGGGCAACCTCAACGCTTGGTCGCCTTGGCTGGCGGCTGCCACCCCCGGCATTGTTTACATGACGGCATCCTTGCTGGCTTTTGGCTGGCTTGTTTTAAGGCATTGACTATGCAAGCCATTGTTTTGTTCGCCCACGGTTCCCGTGACCCTTTATGGCACCGCCCCATGCAAGCCGTGGCTGAGCGTGTGTCCGCCCTGCAACCAGACTTGGCTGTGGCCTGCGCCTACTTGGAGCTGAGCACCCCGAGCCTGAGCGACGCGGTGGCTGAGCTGGTGCGCCAAGGCTGCACCCAGGTTCGGGTGGTGCCCATGTTTTTGGGCGTGGGCAAACATGTGCGCGAAGACCTGCCGGTGATGCTGCAAGCCTTGCGCGATACCCACCCCAGTGTGACGTTCGAGCCTCTGCCTGCGGTGGGAGAACACCCGGATTTACTGAATTTGCTGGCCCAGATCGCCATCGCCAACCCCAGCTAGGCGCGGGGGGCTTACCCCAGGCAAAAGGCATAATGAACGCCTTTCTTATGCCATTAATGCCATGAACCTGCACCAATTTCGCTTTGTCCAAGAGGCGGTTCGCCGCAACCTCAACCTGACCGAAGTCGCCAAAGTGCTGCACACCTCGCAGCCGGGCGTGTCCAAAGCCATTTTGGAACTGGAAGGGGAATTGGGTATCGAGATTTTTGGCCGCCACGGCAAGCGCTTGAAACGCGTCACCGAGCCCGGCGAGCATGTCCTGAAAAGCATTGACATCATCTTGCGCGAGGTGAGCAATTTGAAGCGCATTGGCGAGCAGTACAGCGCCCAAGACTCGGGCACTTTGTCCATTGCCACCACCCACACCCAAGCCCGCTATGTGCTGCCCCTGCCGGTGGCGCAACTGCGCAGCGCCTACCCGAACGTGAACATCAGCCTGCACCAAGGCGCCCCTGACCAAGTGGCGCGCATGGTGTTGGATGAAACCGCTGAAATTGGCATCGCCACCGAGAGCCTGTCCGACTACCCCGAACTCATCACCCTGCCCTGCTACGAATGGCAGCACGTGCTGGTGCTGCCAGCCGACCACCCGCTGGTGAAAGTGACTGATTTGCAACTGAGCCACTTGGCGCAAGAACCCATCATCACCTACCACCCCTCGTTCACCGGGCGCACCCGCATCGACAAAGCCTTTGCAGCGCAACAACTGACGCCGCGCATTGCCTTGGAAGCGATTGACTCGGACGTGATCAAAACCTATGTGCGCCTGGGTTTGGGCGTGGGCATCGTGGCCGAGATGGCGGTGCGCGACATCACCGACACCGACCTGGTGGTGCGCCCCGCCGGCCATTTGTTTGGCCACAACCTGGCGCGCATTGCCTTCAAACGCCATGCGTATTTGCGCCAGTTTGTGTATGAGTTTGCGCAGCTGCTCAACCCCGAGTTGAGTACCGAGAAGATGGCGGAGTCGGTGGCGGTTTAAGGGGTGGCCTAACCGGCACCCTGAGAGCGGCTGATCCTGAGAACCTTTATTTCAACCTCAACCGGCTTGCAAAATAGCCTCCGGCGACTTCAACGCAATTCTCAGCAATGTCCGGGCTGCACCAGAAGGTTCACGTCGTCCCTGTTCCCACTCTTGCAAAGTTCTGACTGAAACGCCTAGCAATTGCGCAAACGCCGATTGAGAAACGCCCAATTTCATGCGGGCCTCTGTGGCGGCCGTCACAATTTGATACAAAAAATTTCGCGTCAGTG